>JAIXPR010000137.1 GCA_027486155.1 Pseudomonadota bacterium
GAGCGCCACCAACACCGACACCCGACGTTCGAAGCGAGCTATCTTCATTGCCTTTATGGGGGAAACCGAGACAAAATCGTTGCCGACATCTTTTTGGTACCGGACCTTCAACATCTCCCGATAACACTCATAGAATTCGGTCGACTCATCCTGTGAATCCCACTCACTCATCCACGAGACGAATCTCTTCTGGCCATCTCCGTTAAAGACTACGAGTCGGTCTCGTCGCCATCCTTCCGCGCACGTGGCGCCTCTCTGCTTGGATGACAAAGCGGTGCCCAGAAGAGCCGAGACCGCGAATTCGCCAACGGTGTCGGCGTAGATAGGCGAAGCCTTTTCGTTAGGTTGCTCTACCTCATCACGAGGGAGCTCCTGAGGAACGAACGATCGATTAAGATACTGCTCTGGGTGGAGAACCTCTCGAGAGCTCTTGGGCGGTTTGGAAAAGGCGGCGTTTATCGCGGAGAAGCCGCCGAGCCGTTGCACATGCCGAACGAACATCAGTCCATCAAGGTAGGGAAAAAGCAATATTCGCTCTAAGGTCTCGGGGACCTTTACGGTCGATTCAGGAAGAGAACCCTCTGAGAGATCTTTTGAAGCCTTGACCGACCTGCCGCTCATGAACTCCTGCATAATCGCCGTAGCGTCTCCCTCGACAAGAGCAGCGCGAGCCATGAGTTCGTCGCTCTCCCGTTCTTTGGGATCTAGAAAATGAGTAAGGCCGAACTTTTGATCCTGCAACGCGTGGGTAAGTTCATGAACCGCCACCGGAAGTTGAAGTTTGCTGGCCATCGTGTCGAGCATCACGAACTCCTTCCGGTCGGGGTCGTAGTATCCTCCTATCTGCTGGGCATAGACCTGCACGATCTCTTGTTCGTACGGATAGTCATCAGGCACTACTCCGAGCGCTTGATACCAGAGCTGCTCCATCGCCAAGGTCTCTTTGGGGAACTTTTCCGCGATGTTTTTCCGGAGGAATCGCTCAATATCAGCCCGTGATCGAACGACACATGGAACGGAAGCTTGCGCCGGCAGCCCCCTCAACGTAGCCGCTTTCCGGAGCGCGCCCTCGGTCACAGCGCACATACGTGGCTCCGCAACCAAGGTCGTGGTTGGCATCCAGCAGACGGCTGTTACCACATACACAAAGAAGCGCTCGGAGAGCGTCCAAGCGAGCGCTCGTATACCTTGAGGCTCCCCGTTGAGAGCCCATCCATGGACAGAGTCCACGCGCCATACGTTCTTGGCCATCTCCAGCGAACTGTTGAATATGCACCTCGAAACCATGCGCTTCACTTTTAGTTTTTTACCCCGTCCAATCGTTGCGGCGAGCGCTCCTCGCGAGTTAGATTGCGCCCATGTCGTCTCGCTCAAAACTCACCATTCGGCAGGCCCGAGAGAACAACCTTAAAGCTCTCAACCTCGATCTTTCGCACGATACCTTCGTCGGCATAACCGGGCTCTCCGGTTCGGGCAAATCCTCTCTCGCATTCGACACTATATACGCTGAGGGTCAACGGCGGTACATCGAAACCTTCTCTCCCTATACCCGCCAATTCTTCGATAAGGTTAAACGCCCAAAGGTCGACCTGATCGAGAACGTTCGTCCCGCCATCGCTATCCAGCAACGAACGCGCATAGTGAATTCCCGCTCTACAGTCGGCTCGATGACCGATATCAACGATTTCTTGAAGATCGTCTGGAGTAACGTCGCGACGCCGGTATGTCCTGAGTGCGGACTTGAGCTTTCTCGTTGGGACGCCTCCTCCCTGACATCACTTCTCGCGAGGTGGTTGGCAACGAAAAAGGACTCGACCTTTCTTCTGGGGCTCAAGGTAGAAAACTCTAAAGACGTTCTGGAACGTCTCCAAATGCTCGGCTACTCCCGCTACTTCGATAAGAAGAAGGGCAACCTTGAAAACCTTGAAGAGACCCCGCCTCTCAAGAAGCTTAAAGAGGTATCAATAATCCTCGATCGATGCTCAGGCTCCTCCTTTACTCCGGAGCGAGTTCGGGAATCGCTTGAGCAGTGCTTCGCCCTCGGTAACGGAACGGTTGAGGTGACCGAGGTACGAACTCGCGCAGCTCGCCCCTGGCTTCGACTCCCCGTGTCAGGAACCGCTCATGATCCGCACCAGAGATACGAGAGGCACATCTTTAAAAATACCTATCACTGCGGAGACGGCGAGGTTTCTATCGAGCGCCCCCGTCCATCACTTTTCTCGTATAACCATCCGATAGGCGCGTGCCCCGAGTGTAACGGCTTCGGCAAGGTGCTCGTTATCGACCCTCACAAATGTGTGCCGGACCACAGCAAGTCCATCGCTGGATACGCTGTTGAGTGCTGGAAGGGCCCCTCCGCTTCAGATGAGCACCGACGACTTCTCTCGTTTTGTAAGAGTGAGGGGATTTCGATCGACGCTCCATGGGCGTCGCTAACTCCTGAGCAACAAGAGGCGATCTTCAACCACAAGTCGCGCACCTACATCGGTATCAATCCTTGGTTTCAGTGGCTTGAGCGAAAGAAGTACAAGATGCACGTTCGAGTGTTCCTCGCTCGATATCGAGGACAGGTCGAGTGTACGGCCTGCGGCGGCACCCGGCTCAAGTCGGACGCGCTCGCCTATAAGATCGATGGCAAAACGATCGCTCAGATCTCCTCCATGCCCCTCGACGAGCTCTCTCCGTGGTTCGCCGCGCTTCAAAGATCTTTAAAGGAAACAAAGAGGCTGCCTCGACAACTAGCGGAAGTGTTTAAAAACATCTCCAGTCGGATGGACTACCTTGTTTCGCTCGGACTCCCCTACCTGAGCCTCGATCGGCTCTCTCGAACCCTCTCAGGGGGGGAAACGCAACGGGTCAATCTTGTTTCGGCGGTCGGCAGTAATCTGATTTCCACGCACTTTGTACTCGACGAGCCGTCCGTCGGTCTCCATGCTCGCGATACTGAGCAGCTTATTAAAGCGCTGCACGACCTAACCGAGCGAGGAAATTCTCTGACCGTGGTCGAACACGACCCCGATTGCCTTGAGGCCGCTGATACGATCCTTGAACTAGGGCCGGAAGCTGGGGAGAAAGGTGGTGAGGTTACATATTATGGGCCGCAAGAGGAATGGCCCGGGTTGGGAATGAGGCCGTTCGATTTGAACGACACCCCTCCTCTCTTCGCCAAGCGACTTGAAATTCGAAACGCTCGCAATAGAAATTTAAAGTCGCTCTCAGTGGACATTCCGCTGGAAGCCTTTGCGTGCCTGACGGGCGTATCCGGTAGTGGCAAGAGCTCGCTCCTCAAAGAGGTAATCGAAAATGCCTACGAATTGTATACTGGCGTCATTCCCGGGGAGAGCACGGTAGACGCGCAGGTCACAGGCTTCCAGCACGTCCGACAGGTTCTTCTCATCGACCAATCGCCACTTTCAAAAACACCCCGCGCTAATATAGCGACCTATACGAAGATGTGGGACCGCGTGAGGGATCTGCTAGCCTCAACCGATGAGGCAAAGAGCCGTGGACTCTCAAAGTCCTCATTCTCGTTTAACGTGGCAGGAGGACGTTGTCCCACGTGTGAGGGCGCCGGCTTTATTCGCGAAGACATGCAGTTCTTAAGCGATGTCTTCATGGAGTGCGAATCCTGTCTCGGGATGCGCTTCCAGGCTTCGGTTCTTGAAGTAAAGTACAACGGACGGAACGTTCACGAGATCCTCTCGATGAGCGTTGACGCGTGCCGCGAGTTCTTCGAGAGAGACCTCCTTATCTCCAGCGTATGTCGCGTGCTCTCGCAGCTTGGCCTTGGGCACATTACTCTAGGCCATCCGCTCAGCGATCTGTCAGGTGGCGAGGCTCAGAGATTAAAGCTCGTTCCTCACATCATGGAGGGCTCACGAGCCACCTCGCTCTTTCTCTTCGACGAGCCCACGACCGGACTCCACGTTCGCGATGTAGAGCGCCTCATCGAGCTCTTCCACTATCTCCGACAACAGGGGCACTCCATCCTGTGCGTTGAGCACAATCTCCGTCTTATCGCGGCGGCTGATTGGATTATCGATCTCGGGCCGGAGGGTGGCGCGAAGGGTGGAGAGATCGTTAAAACTGGCACGCCGGCCGAGTTCGTCAGGGATCCCATTGGAGCGACCGGTCGCAAGAGCCTCACCGCTCACTACCTCGCCCAATTCGCGAAACAATACGCTCGCCCTCAAAAGGCACGAGCAACGAAAGCGAAGGCCCGACCAAACAAGCGCTCACCAAAAACGCCCGCCACGCATATCCACATTCGCGGTGCCAAGGAGCACAACCTCAAGGATATCAACGTTTCGATTCCCCTTAATTCGCTCATCACCCTCACCGGTGTTTCCGGTTCCGGTAAATCAACGATAGCGAAGGACATCCTCTACGCGGAAGGACAGCGGCGCTACCTCGACTGCCTCTCACCGTACGCTCGCCAATTCATCAAGGAGCTTAAAAAACCAGCTATTGATGATATCTCGCACGTTCAACCAACGATCTGCGTGTATCAACATACCTTTCAGCCCTCTGCCCTTTCGACCGTGTCGACCATGAGCGAGGTGTATAACTTTCTCCGACTCCTCTTCGCGAAGGTCGGTGTTCAGTACTGCCCAGATCATCCCGAGGAGTCGATTTCACCACTCTCCGCTGAACAGATCGCGCAGCACATCAAGTCGTCGTACTCGGGAAGCATTCGGCTCCTAGCCCCCGTCATTAACAACAAGAAGGGACATCATCGAGCTGTCTTCCAACGAGCAATCGAGACCGAGATATCAGAGGTCCGCGTTGACGACGCTATTGCGCCCCCCTCCAAATTCGTGGATGAGGGCCTCGCGAAGACGAAGATCCACTCCATCGATTTCGTTACAGCGCGATTCAACGCCAAAACCATGCCGGTTGACCTTATCACCGAGGGCATTCAGCAAGCGCTCAGCATCGGCGGAGGAACGGTCGTCGTTCTCGGGCCTTCTGGCGAGCGCGTGTTCAGCTCTGAGCGAACCTGTCGGGTCTGTCAGCGTGGTTTCTTTAAACCTGACCCAGAGGACCTCTCCTTCAATTCTCGCCGCGGACGGTGCACGAAGTGTGACGGATACGGATCCGTTCGAAACAAGGTGTGCCCGACGTGTAACGGTGCGCGGATTAACGAGACAGGGCGAAACATCCGACTTCTCGATAAGAATATCTTTGAGCTTACCGCGCTCTCCTCTGTCGAGCTCCGCGCGGCGCTCAAGAAGATATCGGCGGATACGTCTCTCTCGTTTATCTCGGACCCAATTATCCAGGAGTTAAACGGCAAACTGGATACACTGACCCATCTTGGACTCGACCATCTCTCGCTTAACCGTGAGTGCGCGACGCTCTCAAACGGAGAACTCCAACGATTGCGTTTGGGAACCGCAATCGGCTCTCCGCTCTGTGGTGTCACCTATATCTTCGATGAGCCGAGCGCTGGGCTTCATCCGGCGGACAACAAGCGGCTCCTTGGCAAGCTCGTTGAACTGAAAGACCGCGGCAATACGGTTATTCAAATTGAACACGAGATAGATAATATCCGCGCCGCCGAAGAGATTATCGACGTGGGACCGGGAGCCGGAACTCACGGTGGTGAGATCGTTTTCCAAGGGACGGTTAGTGAAGCCGTTGCCTCAAAGGGCTCGCTCACCGGCCTTGCGCTTACCCGCGAGCTAACGATCAACAAGGAGCCCCTTGCCTCTGAGGAGAAGCTCACCATTCACGGTGCGATCAAGAATAACCTGAAATCTCTCGACGTAACCGTTCCTCTGCGGAGCCTCGTCACCGTCGCCGGCGTTTCTGGAGCTGGCAAAAGCTCTCTCGTTCACGGCGTTATCGGCGAGGCTCTCGACGGCGGCGCTGACAAAAAGGGAGCGTTCGCCGGGCGCCACGGCTCGGTTGAGACCTCCCTCAAGATAGATAGGTTTCTCATCGTCGACCAACAGCCGATCGGAAAAACATCGCGCTCGACCCCAGCGTCCTACCTTGGGATTTGGGATGAAATCCGCAAGGTATTCGCCGAGACCCTTGAGGCTAAGTCTCGTGGTTGGGGGCCAAGCTTCTTCTCGCACAACACCGGCAAAGGTCGTTGCCCAACGTGCAAGGGACAGGGAGAGCTGACCCTCGAAATGAGTTTCCTCGCCGAGGCGAAGGTAGAGTGCGAGAGCTGCCTAGGCAGCCGATTCACACCGGAGGCCGACACCGTCAAGTTCCGAGATCTGACGATCAGTCGATCGCTCCAACTTACCTTCGATGAGGCTCGAACCTTCTTTATCAACCACAGAAAGATTCATCAGATCTGTAAGCTCGCGTGTGATCTAGGATTGGGGTACCTCACCCTTGGGCAGCCATCCTCTACGCTCTCGGGCGGTGAGAGCCAACGATTAAAGCTTGTCTCTGAGCTTCATCAATCACGCAAAGGGCATACGCTCTATATCCTCGATGAACCTACGACCGGGCTCCATCGTCTCGACGTCGATCTCTTACTCAAGGGACTCCACGCGTTGGTGGACCAGGGAAATTCCGTCATCGTGATCGAGCACGACGCTGACATGATCACGCAGTCCGACTGGGTCATTGAGCTCGGGCCCGAGGCCGGTGACGCAGGTGGAAAGATAGTGTTCGAGGGAGCGCCGTCCGGATTGCTCAAGGCTAAAACGCCGTGGGGAGCTGCTCTCAAGGAGCGGGTCGCGATGCATTCCGAACTGCTCGCCGACCGGGCCGCGTAGGCGGAAAGGTTAGCGATAGCCAGAATAAAGCGCTCAGACTGCGAATCGGGCGAATACTTTCAAACGCATCTGAAAAGATCGCTGACGAGGACGAGGGCGTTTACCGCATGACGTGAACCGATAACCGTCGACGGTTCTCGTCTCTCGTTACACGTTGCCGTCAACGTCACCGATCGTTTCGAACTGCTCGCCGACCGGGCCGCGTAGGTCCTAGTTACTTCCCGGATACCCATTCACTCGCTGGCGCTTGCGCACAGCCTGGAGACAAACACCGTAGATTTCACCGCCGTTTGTCAGATCCCACGTGTGATTACCGCCTTGAAGAACTTCTTTGATCCGGATGAGGGAGAGCCCATATCCCATGTAGCCTACATACTTAACAACTGGAAGGGTGACGCTCGCCACGATCCGACCGTTCCTCCAAGTATTCTTCGTCACAACCTCATTGCCATATCCTACCGTGTTCATGAGCAGGATAGGCTCACCAAAATACTTTCCATCCGACGATGGCTTGATAGAGGCAACCGGCTTGCGAGAATACGGTTGCTCTTTAACTGAGATAGAGATTGTGAAGTTGGTATCATACAGCTTTGGATCAACGCCCGTGAGGTCAAGCTTTACTTGCGCGAGGTATCGATCCGTCTTTTTCCCGCACGCGTCCTTCAGAACATGGAACCAGGGCGACATGTAGGCGTAAACGGAGCTGTATGAAGACTCGAGAACAAAGCTATTAACCGGCTTGGTCACCCCATACGACCTGAACCCGTACGATTTGATGTTACGATGCTTGGCCGCGAGTGCCCTCTCCGCTTTCATCTTGCCGATAAAACCGCCGCGAGCGACTCCTTTAAGACCTACCGGACCCGTTACACTGAGCTGAACCGCGTTAGAAACATTCCCCTTCGACACAAAGAACACCGAGATAGCTTTCAGGTTTCGTTGGTCCGGGCCCATGGTGATCTGGTACTGCCGGCCATCGGCCACAACCTCGTACGGTGCCAATTCTTGGGCAGCGGCTACATTGACCGTGACAAGAAGAGCTGCGAAGAGAGAGAAAATACGACGTGGGTTCATGGCAAATACCTATGTAAGTTTCTTCATGGAGCGTTATGAAGAGATCAGCTGCGTATGTGACATGTCCGATTCAACTAGCCGAAGTGCTTGATGCGCCCAGAGAGCTTCTCGCCCGCTGTGCAACCAAGCCACACAGCCGCTTAGTAATTTCAGCCACTTACATCGCACATGTCCGATACCTGAAGCAGCTTCGCCTCGCATGCCGATAAGGGGGTGTCTACGGTCTTGAACGTTGTATGGCAGCGCGGTCACTCTCATTCATATTCGACGCACTCTCAAAACTTGAGAGCGCTGTTGATAACGCCGCTCAGTCTATGAGGTTGGCCAAGGTGAGAGATCCGGCCGTTCTTGATCGAATTTCATCATATAAAGAGATAATTCGTAGACAACATGTGCTCCTGGGGGACCTTCAGCGAGCTGCCGCTCGCGAAGATTGGAAAGAGGTCTCACGCATTACCAACCTCGTCCAAGGATCCTCCCTTATGATAAAGGTTGATGCCGGCTTTCTCATCTCAAACATGAAAGCACCGGCAGCGTCCTCAAGGGCGAGCCAACACTAGAACCCCTAACGAGGATGTCTGGGACGCAATCTCCCAAGCTTGATCATAGATCGAGCGGACGACGGTGTTGTCGGAAGATAGATTCCCTGATAAACCCATTCCATGCGGAGCTCCCTCTTCCTTCCCTCTTTGATACTTCCGGTTGTCCTGTTCTTTCTGCCAACCTATGAAGCCCCTGAGGCGAAAGCGACTACCTCCTCATTCGCCAAGACAATAAGCCCGGACTCGTTAACAGCAACGGTTAATGCATCTCGAATCTGCAGCTTGGGCGCGGATAGTTTACGAGGGAACTCCCTCCTTGAGGTCGCAGACTCTCCTCTCCTCGCGAAATTTCACGAACACGTGAGGGTTAGGAGCTGTTCATCAGAGAGTTTGAAGCCCCTCGATGGGGCACTGTGCGCGCTACCGTGAGCTGACCAACCGAGTTCTCAGCTAGTCGACTCTGGTCATGTGTGTCCGCAAACCATCCACCTAACACCGATTGAGATATTCCGCTTGTCGAGAGCCCTCTAGGGCATTATGAAGGGAGGTAGGTTTTCCCTCTAAGCGACCGTTTCAAAGAGCAGAGAGCTCCGAGGCTCTCTTTGAGACATGAGGGCATAACCGGTCCTTCTCCGCTTCGGCGAAGGGCGTGTGTACGAGGTACTCTCATGATCAGCCACCGTTCCGTTCCAAGACTTCTTGCCTCTATAATTATCGGTGCTGTGGCCACCGTAACCATCGGGTGCGCCTCATCGAGCGCTCCACGCAACCCGAATCAAGAAGGGCTTCAGGAGGTTCTCCAAGCTGAGTTTGTGACCCTGGATGGTTCTCGGGAGCGCCTCGCGAACTTTAGCGGAAAGATTGTACTACTCCACTTCTTCGCCTCGTGGTGTCCTGACTGCACAGCCGAAGCCCCCTCACTTCGAAATCTCGATCTGGCGCTGAAGGGCTCAGACTTCCAGATAATCGGTGTGGCTATCGACGATGACCCCTTTGAAGCCCGTGGCTTCGCCGCGAGGATGCGACTTCCATTCCCTGTTATCTTGGATACTCAGGGTGAACTAAAGCGATACTTCTCAGTCAGAGAGGTTCCCACCACTATGTTCCTTGACCGAATGGGAGTGCCGGTGACGTTCCAGGATCCCGAGACCGGAGCGCCCACCGCGAAGCTGAGCGGCGCCCGACGATGGGATACCGATAGACCCGTCGAGATGATAGCGGGCATGATTGAGGCGAGATAAGCCCAAGTATCCTGACAAATACGAAGGCCCTGAAAAGCTGATACGCTCTTCAAGGCCTTTGTAGTGGGCGCGAATCCTTTCCTTAGTGCGCAATCCTGTTGGAGAGGTTTTGCGCGATCACATCGAGGAACTGCTCCGTGCTCAAGTAATGCTCACGCTTAAGGTCATCTCCGTAGATGCAGAGCGCGAGATCCTTTGTCATCTTACCGCTCTCAACAGCGTCAACACACACCTCCTCAAGGGCGTTCGCGAAACTCACCAGGGCGTGGTTTCCGTCGAACTGTCCCCGGAACTTGAGTCCCGTTGTCCACGCGAAGATCGAGGCGATCGGATTAGTCGAGGTCTCCTTACCCTGCTGGTGAAGACGATAGTGCCGGGTCACGGTGCCGTGAGCCGCTTCCGCCTCTATCGTTCGACCATCCTCAGTCATAAGAACCGAGGTCATCAAACCGAGCGATCCGAAACCTTGCGCAATAGAGTCGGACTGCACATCCCCATCGTAGTTCTTACAAGCCCAGAGGAATCCTCCCTTTGACTTCATCGCGTACGCGACCATGTCGTCGATCAGACGGTGTTGGTACTCAATACCAGCCTTCTCAAAGGCGGTCTTGAACTCAGCTTCGTATACCGCTTGGAAGATATCCTTGAAACGTCCATCGTACGCTTTAAGGATCGTGTTCTTTGTGGAGAGATAGGTCGGTAACTTCTTCGCGAGGCCGTAGTTCAAGCAGCTACGCGCGAAGCTTTGAATCGACTCATCGAGGTTGTACATCCCCATCGCGACGCCGCTGCTAGGGAAATCGAAAACTTCGTACTCAATCGGCTGTCCGCCATCAGCTGGCTGGAACTTCATCGTCAGCTTTCCTTTTCCTGGAACCTTGAAGTCCGTCGCCCGGTACTGGTCGCCAAACGCGTGACGACCAACAACTATCGATTGGGTCCAGTTAGGAACGAGGCGAGGAACGTTCTTACAGATGATCGGCTCACGAAACACCGTACCGCCGATGATGTTGCGGATCGTGCCGTTCGGGGACTTCCACATCTTCTTAAGTTTAAACTCTTTTACTCGCTCCTCATCGGGAGTGATCGTGGCGCACTTAATACCAACGCCATACTCCTTGATAGCCTCAGCGGAATCGATCGTGACCTGGTCGTTGGTCGCGTCACGGTTCTCAATCGAAAGATCGAAATACTTAATGTCGATATCAAGGAATGGGAGGATGAGCTTCTCGCGGATATATTGCCAGATGACGCGGGTCATCTCGTCGCCATCAAGCTCCACTACGGGATTTTCAACGTGAATTTTTACTGTCATAAAGCCTCTCTAAGGTGCCCTGTATAATTAGCAAGGAAGTGGGGTGGGTAAAAGGGTCTCGATACCGAATCTATCCTATCTGTGACGGGAGCCCGCGGATCCTCCTAAAATACCGGGATTTCTCCCCCTTTAGGAGTCGAGACAACCTCCCACGCGGGAGTGTGTTTCCCGAGAGGACGCGTGTCGAGGGAATAACTCAGGGCATGTTTCTCATACCGAGACCGTGCTAGCGTACGAGGCACTATGGATACGATTTGTTGCATTATTTTGGCGGCTGGAGCCGGAAAACGAATGGGCGGCGACCTCCCCAAGGCCGTAACCCAGACCCGCGAAAAAGCCCTCATCGACCATCTGCTTGACGCGGTAGCCCCGCTCAAGCCCTCCCGAACCATCGTCGTAGCGGGTCACAAACAGGAAGTTTTAAAGTCATACCTTGCGACGAGCACTAGCTCCAAGGGGCACGCCATCGAGATAGCGATTCAGGACGAACAGCTCGGAACGGGCCATGCGGTCAAATGCGCCCTCCCCGCTCTCCAAGGCTTCACTGGCACCGTTCTGATCACCTACGCCGATCACCCGCTGTTTACGGCCGAGACCTTAAAGCTCTTCACCCAGTACCACTCCTTTAAGAAAGCCACCCTCACCATGCTCTCCTTCAAGGCCCCGCCACCAAACGGCTACGGGAAGGTTATCCGTGATGGAAAGGGACAGGTCATCCGTATCACCGAGGCTAAGGATTGTAATCCCGAGGAAGCGCTCATCCCCGAGGTGAACTCCGGGTTCTACGCGGTCGACTCGTCTTTTCTTAAACCAGCCGTTGAGTCCCTGACAAACTCCAACGCCCAGGGCGAGTATTACCTCACCGATATCGTCGAGAAAGCGTGCAAAGAGGGACAAACGGTTACCGCTTTTCCGCTCGCCGATGCCTCAGAAGCGGCGGGCGTAAACAACCCGTACGAACTCTCTCTTGTGAACGATATCCTCGCTCAGCGGCATATTAAGCGACTGCAGCTTGAAGGGGTATCCTTCGCCGATCCGAAGAGCTGCTTTCTCGATGCCTCTGTTACGATAGCGTCAGGCGCTCACATAGGGCCAAACGTCCAACTTCGAGGCGCTACGACTATCGGCGCTGATGTTGTTGTTGAGGGCACCGCGATCATTAAAGATTCCTCGATCGCCAGTAACGCGATTATTAAACTTGGCTCCCACGTGGAGAGCTCCTCCATCGGAAAACACTCGACCGTCGGACCGTTCGCCCATGTGCGACCTGGGTCAAAGATCGGGGAACACTGTCGCATCGGTAATTTTGTTGAGACGAAGAACGCGACGTTGCGCGATGGAGCGAAAGCGTCACACCTGACCTACCTCGGCGATTGTGTTGTTGGAGAAAACACCAACATCGGCGCCGGAACGATCACCTGCAACTACGATGGATACAACAAGGCGACAACAACGATAGGAAAAGATGTCTTTATCGGCAGTAACTCAGCTCTCGTAGCTCCCATTACGGTCGGCGATGGCGCTCTCATAGCGGCTGGATCGGTCATTACTCGTGACGTTCCCGCTGACGCGCTTGGACTCGGACGAGCTCGACAGGAGAACAAGGAGCATTGGGCGAAAGAGCGCCGGAAGGTGCTGGAGAGCGGCAAAAGATAGCCGCTCATCCTTCTTTGACAAACCCCGCAATTCAGTCCGAGAGTACGAGAGAGCAGTAAAAAGTCATAGGGGGATGACCGCCCCCATGTCGACATCACCGATATATCGTTACTCTGATTTCCTATTTCACGAGGGGGAATATGGTCAAAGTACGTCTCGGTCAGTGTGGCATCTGTGTCCATTTCGGAGAGCATCATCAAGAAACTGACGTCCTCAATCGCATTCGAACGACCCAAGAGGCGCCCGAGTCTATCGTTGAGGAGTGCGGACATCCCCTTCATGAGAAGTTGCGCCTTCGAGTGACCGCGGTGAGTGGCTGTGATGGTTTTGAGTCAGCCGTGTCAGCTCAGCAACAGGGTGGCATAGCGCCATAGTTTACGCGCGAACGACCGCTGTAACTTCAGGCGCTGAGGGCTAAAATCTCCTATTTGCTAGGATCAGGGGTGAGAGCAAGCCGGGGCATCAACTCCGAATTTACCCTCACGATATCGCTTTAGGTACATCGCGATAATCGAGATTGTCGCCGGAGTCATTCCAGAGATCCGCGAAGCTTGTCCAATTGAAGCGGGTCGATGCTTATTAAGTTTATCAACAGCCTCTCGACGCAGTTGCTTTATCTGATCGTACGGGAAGTCCGAGGGGATCATCTCCGACTCGATCTTCTTCAGATGTCGAACTTCGTCCTCCTGGCGATCGAGGTATCCCCTGAACTTAAACTCAATTTCGACAGCAGCCCGAAGGTCCGTTGAGAGCTCTTCGTTGTACGGAAACTGCTCCAAGATATCATCAAGGGAGAGCTGCGGTCGTTTCACAAGTTGGGCCAAAGAGGCTCGGTCTTTGAGGGTCGCGGTCCCTTTTTGTTCGAGCCACGAGTTAATTGGTTCGGTCGGTTTCGCGTAAGTTGTGGAGAGCCACGTGGTCGCGCGTTCGTACGCGTTCTGTCGTTCCTCAAAAGCTTCGCGTTGCTCTTCGTTCAGTAATCCATAACTCAAGGCGATCGGGCAGAGACGCGCGGCGGCGTTGTCCTCACGAAGGATCAGGCGATACTCGGCGCGCGATGTGAACATACGGTACGGCTCATCCACCCCGTTCGTGGTGAGGTCGTCGGTCATGACTCCGATGTACCCTTGGCCGCGCGTGATGATGAGCGGCTCTTTACCAAGAACTTTTAAAGCGGCATTCGCGCCAGCGATGAGTCCTTGAGCGCCCGCTTCCTCGTAGCCACTCGTGCCGTTTATCTGCCCCGCGAGATAGAGACCCGAGACCCCTTTGGTTTCATAGGTCGGAAGGAGCTCTCGCGGATCCACGAAGTCATACTCAACCGCGTAACCGGGCGCTAGGAACTCAACATTCTCAAGTCCCTTAATCTTGCGGATGAACGATTGCTGAATATCAAACGGCAATGAAGTGGAGATTCCGTTCGGGTACACGATGTCCGAGGTAAACCCCTCAGGCTCAAGGAATACTGGATGACTCTTCTTGTCAGCAAATCGAAAAACCTTATCCTCGATCGATGGGCAGTATCGAGGGCCGCCAGATTGGATCTGCCCATTGAACATGGGGCTGTGCTCCCGATTATCCCGTATGAGGTCGTGAATCGCCTCATTAGTTGTGGTCTGCCAACACGAGATCTGTTGTCGATTGATTGATTTCGTCAAGAAAGAGAACGGCGGTGGTGGCGTATCCCCGGGGTGCTCAACTAATCCCTCAAAATTGATCGTTGATCGGCGGAGGCGTGGAGGAGTTCCTGTCTTAAGGCGCCCGAGGGAGAATCCAAGGGAACGAAGCGAATCACTGAGATCGTTTGAAGCTTTGTCACCGAGACGTCCGCCTTGACTCTGCGATGGGCCGGTATGCATCAATCCGCGCAGGAAGGTGCCTGTCGTCAGCACAACACCAGCCGCCTGCAGGTAAGAGCCATCTGAAAGACGAACACCGACAACGCGGTTGCCCTCTACCTCAACCGACGCGGCCTCTCCCTCAACGATCGTCAGGTTAGGCACTCCCGTAAGGAACCGCTGAACCCACCCCTTGTAGAGGTCTCGGTCCGCTTGAGCGCGGGTTGCCTGAGCAGCCGCCCCTTTGCTGGAATTCAAAGTTTTAAACTGAATGCCCGTCGCGTCGATAGCTCGTCCCATAAGGCCACCGAGAGCGTCGAGCTCCTTCACAAGGTGTCCCTTACCGACTCCGCCTATAGCGGGATTGCACGACATCTGACCGATACCGTCCCGGCGCAACGAAACGAGGACCGTCGGCACCCCAGCTCGCGCTGAAGCGTAGGCAGCCTCGATCCCGGCATGCCCCCCTCCCACAACCACAATTTGACGTACGGTAGAACAACTCATCAGCACGTTAGGTCCGTTTTTCGATCCCGAGGAAAGAATAATTACATTAATACTTTTAGGCGCTTACGCCTCAACAATTCGACCAAAGGTCCCCTTCCAAGGCCATCTCGGGAACCCTTTCCGTCATACCCCTCATCTGCATGTAAGAGATACCAGTTTGTGAGGTACCTCAATCCGCCTTACCGGCGGAGAGATGTTTAAAGGTACGGCGAGAGCCGATATGAAGAAAGTAGTTACCCTTTCCAAGTCCGCAACCCTCCGAAGCCTCCTCAACGCCGTAGCGAAGGGTGCCGGAGTAGTCTCCTACGTTACCCTGGTTTTCCTTTTGACTCAAAAAAACGTTGAGAACCAGGCTGCCGAGCAGGCCAAGGCCGAACTGGCGAGCACCGCCCGTCTGCAGGAGATGAAGGCGATGAGACGGGTTCAACAAGCTGGATTTGTGTCCAAAATCATTAGGTTACATAACCCTACCAAACAGAACACTCAAAACCTCGCGGAGATTATCGTCGACGAAAGCGAGAAGGCTGGGTACGACCCCCTCTTTGTGGCCGCCGTTATCAAATCCGAAAGCATGTTCCGCCATAGCGCCACCTCAGCCCGCGGAGCAAAGGGGCTTATGCAGCTCATGCCCTCCACCGGAAAGTATATCTCAGAGCGTGAGAAGATCGCCCTCAAACGAACAGAGGATCTTCACGACCCAGTGACCAATATCAAACTGGGCATCGCGTACCTGAAGTATCTCGACCAAAAATTTAAAGGCAACCGTGAGCGCGTGCTGATCGCGTACAACTGGGGACCATCAAACGTAGTCCTTTCCATGCGTAGGGGCGCTAAGCCTCCGACGCAGAGCCTACAATACGCGAAGACGATCCTTTCAGCGCACAGCAAGTGGGAGAGCGAGTTCTCGAATAATGCCAACGCTGCGGACGTAATTGCTCCGTCCTCAATGGTTGGTTAAGAACGTATCGCTCTAACGACCTAAAGCCGCCTTGGCCGGCATCGTTCCGGCGGGCCCGCGTCCTCATGCCTCTTAGCTAATTTCGTTGTCTCGGTAGGGCCCGACTCCTGGCGGGCCGTATGACATGTGAAGGTATCAACATCTCACCGCTAGGCGAGGCGATACGGCCCGCGAGGACGCGGGACCTCCGAAAGGTTACCCCACTATCGCGATGCGCCCACCACGAACGGGGTGTATCAATCCCTCCGCCTGAAGCGCCTCTATCGCCGCTTCTATCTTTTCAGCGTCGTAGGAGATCTTCCGCGAAATATCTACACGCCGAATACTCGCGGCCTCGGCTACTACTCGAAGCACCGCGGCGCGTACCTGTCGTAAAGAGCCCTCAAACCTCGATTGCTTTACGTGGTGCTTGCTTCGTTGATTGATTCCCTTCGTGTGCTTCTTTAATTCAACACCGAGATCCATGAGCGCGTAAAACCACGAACGAGGATCCCGTCTATAGAGTGTCTCCTCGACTCTACGAAGAATCTCCTTATCGCTCACTCCCCACACCTGTGGATAAAATGTGTATAAGTAGACCGAGCGAATATTGGTCTCAATCATCGGCGCCGATTCACCAAACGCGAATGCCGCTACCGCGGCCGCGGTGTACGGCCCAACGCCGGGTAAGTTCTTTAAACCTTCCGCTGTCTCTGGGGGCGCTCCACCATATTCGTTCCATACACATTGAGCGGCCTTATGAAGGTTGAACGCCCGGCGATAGTACCCGAGCCCCATCCATACCTTCACCACTTCGGCCGGAGTCGCCTTACTTAAAGCCTCCCAGGTCGGGAATGCGTTGAGAAACTCAAGGTATTTCACCATCACCCGCTCGGTCTGAGTCTGCTGAAGCATCACCTCACTCACAAGGATCTTGTACGGGTCCCTGGTTGCTCGCCATGGAAAAGCTCGACCGCTTTTCTTAAAGTAACGAAGGACGAATTTTTGGAAGGCTTGCGGTGTTGGTGGTCCCTTAGCGATGAGCGTGTTGAGCTCTTTGATAGCTTCAGATTCTTTGATCGAGGGGCGAGACATACGCGAGCATTAAAAAATTAAAAAGTAACTCCCGCTCCAAGATGATACCCCTCAAAGCTATCTCCCGTAACGTAACTCGCTCCAACGGTCACGGTCGAGATGCATGAATCGCTCTCAAGAATTTTGCCGACCAGGTCGGCCCCAACCTCATAGAGATCTCGTAACCCGAGCCCTGCCACCGCGTTCCCGCTGATATTATTCCATTGGAACATCGGGCGAACAAACCATGAAGACGCGTCAATGACCAAGCCCGTTGGGACGAGAAGATCGATCCGATTACTCGACAGTCCGGTGCTCGAATTGACATCTATCGCTGAACTATCGTCGCTGATGGTGTCATTGAACAGATAGGTGTACGCGACCTGGTAATTGAGGACCGCGAACCCAAGATCTCCTTGATAAAAGAGCTTGAGCGAGGGCGCGTAGGTAAACACATCCATCCTCCAGTTAAAGAGCTCACTCTCATACTGCTCAAGGTACGTTTGACTGTATTCATTATTAAAATCATACCGATTTTTTATGTGGCTGTAGGTCAAGGACGCCATCGGTGCGAGGGTCAATGAATCGCTTAATCGTACCAACGCGCCACCGCCGGCC
>JAIXPR010000396.1 GCA_027486155.1 Pseudomonadota bacterium
CTCCACATTGATGAAGAGGCGCGATAAAGGAGGCGCCCCACGCCACCGCGCCGATAAACGCGCCCAGAAGGGGCAAGAAGCGATACGATATACTTACAAGGGAGTGGCGGTGTTTAAGTTCCGCGATTGAAGCCACAACTGTGGCTAATCCCAACGCCGATACAAGAGCGACTATCCATATCGCGCCGCGAGCGAGGGACCAGGCGAGGTCCACCTTGAGATCACCCGTAAGTATGTCGGCGAGTCCGAAATACATGAGGGGGATAGAGGCGCCAAGGAAACATGCCACGCGAAAGAGGGTTAATATCCAGATGGCGGTATAGAAGGCTTGTTTTCCGCACGCGGCGGAGAGTGGAAGAAGCACATCGTTATGAGAGAAGTAGTCGAGCACCTTGCGATGAGCTTTGAGCGCGAGCCACAGCGCGATGACGACGAGGAGCGCGATGTTGGTGGTGATCGGCAACGTTCCTTTGAGCGACGAGATGCCGATCGCGTCGGAGATCTCGGGGATGCGCAACGAGATCGAGCCGAGGGATCGCTTAATCTCGTCGTACGCCTCTTTGACCGCCGACCGTTGGTCGACGACCTCCTGGTTGGAGTAGGGAAGGAAGAGGATGCTCAACCCGAATACGCTGTACGCTTGGGAGCGTACGGTTCCGTCACCTGCAACCGTGATGACTACATCGGGTTGGCACTTTTTGCAGATGTGAATGCGATCGACGTGTCCCTCGAAGAGACGCTGAAAACGGGCTGCATCGAATGACGCTGGGTCCTCGACGTTAAGAGCGAGATCGAGTCGGTCGGGAGCGCACCCCTGCGGCGGGGGGATCTCATCGCCTTGCGGGCCAGTCACCCATCTGCACACCGTGAGGGGACCACGAAGCGCCCCATCTCCGTAGAGCATCCATCTGACGGGGTGGGTGTTTTTCTCCATGACCCTTGATGCCACGAGGGAGCCGCCCCCCGAGTTTGCGATCTGAATCGCCGCGCTGGTGAGGAATAGTTGCGCGACGACGATGCCGAGACTGAGCACGAGGGGGACGGCGAAGAGCGATACCGCGAGGTGAGGAATGCCAAGAAGCGCCACCGCGATACGAAAGGAACGACCCATGAATCCAAAACCCCCCATGATAGCGGCCCAACAGACCTGTCCGTCGAGCCGCTTCGTACTACGAGAATTATGGAGGCTCTTTTACATCGAGATACTTATGGAGCCCTCTGTATGCTCGTTTTTAGTACATGTGCATCTACTCAGGCCTTATGGAGACCGATACCGGGTGGCACGATCATGCTATGTCGCCCTCTCTGAAATGAGCTTCCTTGCAGTGTATGGCAGAGATGGTGTTTGTTTCGCGTCTATTCCTCTGCGTAAGAGGCCACGGTCTCATCTACGGGTATACCGGTTCACCTCAATCCCTCCGCTCTTGCAATTCCCCCCGAAACCGGGCAAGAAACCGGGGCCGACTATGACGGAGATCATGGCGCGGCGCCGCAAGGAGTACCGCTGCGGAGCCCTCCCGACCTCGTCCCACCACGTCGGTGAACTTTTGGAGGACTAATGTGGATAAAAAACCTACGCCGCGCCACTGTAATCACGGGATCGCTGCTTGCTGCTAACGTAGCGAGCGCCCAAGATCTCACCCAAAACCTGAAACAACTCTCCGCGCCTCCAACAAAAGCTGCGGCGGCACCGGTGTGTGGTGAGCCCGCCAAGGACCCAGCAGTGTGGGACAAGAGCATTAACTTCGGACTCAATTACAACGACGGAAACAGTAAAACCACGAACATCTACGCCGGTGGTCTCGTGGCTCGTGACTACGAGAACAACGCGTGGCGTTTTCAGGCTGATTACAACTATGGCGCCGCCGCTGATAGCGCGGATGCTAAGAAAACCGAGAACAAAAACAACTTCCGAGCGCTCGCTGACTACCGTCGAGTTCTTCAGGATGATTGGTTCGCGGGAGCAGGTACCTCATTCGCGCACGACGCGATCGCGGACCTGCAATATCGAGTGGTTGTCAGTCCCTCCGCTGGTCGATACCTGATTCGCGATGAGCACACGAAGTTCAGCCTTGAGGCCGGCCCATCGTACGTATTTGAGAAGCTTGGTGAGGTTAACGAAGATTTCGCCGCCGCTCGTATCGCTGACCGCTTGGAGTGGGAGATATCACCAACCTCGAAGTTCTTCCAGTTCATGGAGTACCTCATAAGCTTTGAGGATTCGTCTCAGTATCTCTTTAACGCCGAGGTTGGTATTGAGAGCGCGTTGAACTCGTACCTAAGTCTCGTGATCTCGGTGCGGGATTACTACATCAATCAGCCAGCCGAGGGGCGTGTGCCGAACGATGTGCTCACCATCACGGCCTTGAAGGTCACTCTCTAGGAAGGGAGTGCCTCTGGAAGGATGTTGAAGGGCCCTGGCGCGACGAAGCGGTCGTGCCGGGGCCCTTCCTTTTCCTTCTCGGCGTGGTCCCGTCTATCGGGCGGTGTATCTGTCCGCTGCTGTCCGTATCGGTCGGTATCGGCCACGCGAGGATGACTAGCAGGATGTGGTTCGTTACCATCGCTCGACAGTTCAATTCGTAAATCCAACGAGCTTCTGGAGATATGTCGGGTTCTTTATCGAATCACAATTATGAGGGCGCACGCGAGACGTCTCACCGACACGACGATCATCGCACGGGTGCTGCTGTTCGGACGGAACCGGAGCTTACCGGCGCGTTGCCGGCCGTGCCCGCTCCCGAGGAGCCTCCTTCGGCTCGTCCTCGGGATGTGACGAACCAGGAGACGGCCACCGAGCCTCACCGTGGGGTTCCAGCTCTTCACGAAGCGCTGGTTCGAGCTCATAAGGAACCGACCTTTCTCCCACTTGTTTCCCGTTTATTGACGAGGGGAGGAGACGCCGCGCCTCACATCTTGTGGAGAGCCGTGCACGATCTTCTCGAAAAGGGACCCGATGGCCGCGAGGTGGTCGCGTGGGATGTCGTTCAAGAGATCTGCCGTCAGGGAAAGAAAAATCTTACCGTTCGAAGCGCGGTCCCCGTGTTAGAGACAATAGCTAAGCTCGTTGAGGTAGGACCTCAGGGGCCATCGGTTTCGCTGGCCTATCTAACTGAACACCTCCCGATTAAGCCCCTTGGCGTCCTTGCGCGCATGAGCCGGAGTTCTGATGCTTCCGAGAGCGCCCGAGGGTTCGCCGTAGAGTTCATTGAAAAGCATTACGCTACCTTGATCACGGATGCTGATAATCTCCCCCTGATCGCGGACCTCATTCGTGATGCGGTAACGCGTCATGATCGAACAAGCCTGAAAGCGAGTCTCTTTATCAGGGAGCGATATGAAGCGTGTAGAGGGTGGGTAGGGAAGGAGGCGGAGCTTGAGATGATATGGTCCATGCGAGACCAGCTCACGACTAGCCTTCTTGAGGTGCCGGAGCGGTGCGAGGCAAATCTCAAGATCGCCCTCATGTATCTACCTGCAGTTCCTCATCCCTCGCTGCAGCGAGAGCCTCGTCGTCTTACGGAATCCGAGCGTTGGATTTTGAGCGAGGTCCACTTTCTTCGAGAGGCGCTTGGACACGACTACGCGCCGAGGATACCGATTCTCGATGCCAAGGGGTTCCTCGATTCGTCGTATTTCGTCTACAAGGGGGCGTTAGGTGACCAGACCCCTCGGGGCGTACAAAGTTTCGCCTCTCGATTTGATAGAGATAGGAGTGTGCTCATGCCCCTCGCCCGAGGGCTGGAACTTCAGATACCCGGACTCGCCTCAAGCGGTCGTCAGGATGAACGATGGGCGGAGCGACCACCGCGAACCTGGATAAATCGAAAAGATCGTATCCTGTATGAGGCCTTGCAAGTGGCGCAGGCGTGCAAATGCGTAGCGGAGCACTATTGGAGATCTGAGGTCTCTGACCGCCAAAGGAATAATGCTCGTGAGTTTGTGCGGGCGATTGTCCTCGAGCGACCGGAGGCTCTGGCCGTCGCCGTGCCGAGCTTGCGAGAGTTGGAACCCGCTTTTTTCGGGGAGATTCAACGCATAGCTCGGGATGAGGCGCTCGCGGTTTTGAGATCGGGCACAGAGGCCTCTGGGGCAAATCTGACGATACGAAACGCTCTGATAGTTTTTCAGGGCTTTGGATGCTTTAACCTTGACCTCTATCGACTCGCGCTTGATGAACTGGCCATAGCGCTGCGGAGCCCGAGCCCGGCAACGATGGGCGATGAGGCGTTCGCCGATTTTGTGGCGGCTTTGAGGCCCTCGGGGAAGACCTCGCCATCCATAGAGGCTGGAGCTACTCAAGCTATTCTTAGCTTTCCTGAGAGCATCGTCGCTTCTCACCTCGCTCGGACCCTCGGAGAGGTAAGGGCCGTGGATCCAGACGTTCGCGCTCTCATCAATCAGCAGGCGTGTCGCGTGGATCTCGAGGCGGCCGTATGGCTTAACTACGCGCACAGCGCTCTCTTGTGCGGGGTTGACGCCGAGACGCGAGCGCGAGTTCGCGAGGTATTGGAGGGGCGATATGACGCCTCGGTGCGGTCGCTCTCGCGATGGAGCTCCAAGATCAGGGCATCGTATCGGATCCTGATGGGAGCTCTCTGTCCTGAGCGGGTCGGTGGAATTACACCGGTAGCTAACGTAGGACAGACCCTCTTTAAATCCTCCCTTGAAGGGCTGGTGCGGGGGGCTCTCGCCCAGCTTTCTGACATCTCGATGCGGACTAATCACTTTATACCATGGGCTCCGGCGATAGATGGGTTTCTGACCACGACACGCCCTGGGATGCCGGCGGTCGTTCTTTTGATCGATGGCGAGAGATACCATAGCGTGAACGGATTGTGGGCATTTCGAGGTTTCGATGGGCAATCCCTGTTAGCCACGAAGATCCTCCAACGCGCCGGCTACCCGGTGTTGCGCATCACCGCACAGCTGGGGAGCCTCGATGAGCACAACGCTCTGCGGTCGGCGGTATCCGCCGCGTTCGATCATCTTGCTGATCAGGGAGAGGTTACCGATACTCGGTTGATAGTTGATCCCGACGATGATTTTACTGAGATCGCGGGGAAAGTCTTGCTGTACCGTCCCATAGTCGACGAGGGCGTGCCACACCTCGCTGATCATAGCCCGACCGTGGAGATTGAATCCGATGGTGTCGGTACGAGTCAAATTCCCGAGGGTGAGGACGCTCTCGAATCGGAAGAGCGTGAGGTTGCGGATGAGAGCCAGGGAACCTCTTACTAAGTCTCCGAATACCATATTGGGAGAGGAATACTCGCTGACGCTTGTGGGTTTCGCAAGATGAGCGCTGTGCTAGGAATTCTCAAGATCTTTCGTCAGCTTCCGCCAACGAGGAAAGATTCAACCCCGTACCTGTGGGGATAGAGCCCCTGCCGAGGGGATGGTGCCTCCGCCCGGCCGAGCTCCTTTCTGTTTGGGCCCCTCGAAAGATGGGTAACGAACTGTTTGTATCGGTATCTTCCAGGGTGCCTGGTTGCGTTGGGAGTATGCTTAGCTGAATTTACCGGTATAGTTCTGTTGCTCCTCTCACGTCGCATGGGTGACGGGTGGGGAG
>JAIXPR010000020.1 GCA_027486155.1 Pseudomonadota bacterium
CACACCATTGAAGGCATGAAAAGCCCTTTGCTTGGTGAATCGAGAGTAAACTCTTGTCGCTGCGCGCCGTTATCGACTAATACCCGGCAACTACCTGAAACACAGAGAAGAAACTGCTGACACTCCTTGTGGGCATGTTCTCCTCTGACTTCACGACTTGGGACGTTATAAACATAAAAGAACCGTTTCGGTGCAAACGGAAGATCCTGGTGTATCTCGCCCACAGCGAGAGAGCCGCGCATATCCTCAAATGCACGAAGAGCGTAGAACCTCACCCCCGGCACAATACTTTCAAACAACTCCCCATGCGCGCGCTCTGAAGAGGAAGATGTTGGCCGCGGACGAGCCTCTGAAACATATCCGATTATTTTTGCAGGATTACCCACGACTTTTGCGTTTGGCGGCACATCGCGGGTCACCACAGCCCCCGCGCCAATCATCGCATTTCGCCCAATCCTCAATCCCGGGAGGATCGTAGCATTTGCCCCGATACTTGCACCCGCTTCAATTACCGTCCGCGCAAAGGTTTGAGGATATACCTTGCTCCGGGGAAATAAATCGTTTGTAAAGGTAACATTAGGCCCAACGAAAACATCGTCGTGAAGCTTAACTCCGTCCCAAATCTGCACTCCACATTTGACAGTGACTCGGTCGCCTATCTCGACATCATTTTCAATGAACACATGATCGCATATATTGCAATCAGCCCCAAGCGTCGCACCAGGTAGAACATGCGCAAATGCCCATATTCTTGTGCCTCTCCCCACCTTGTTGGTTTCACACAACCCTTTGTCGTGAACGAAAAATTCCATTGCTACTCTCTAGTGCCAGAGAAATCTATTATTTCCATTATAATCGAGTTTGGACGCCCCTTCGTATTCTCAAAACTTCTCCACACATACGCGCCAAGAGTGCTGATTCCAAGAGAGTTAAGGCCTCCAAAAAATGAAAAAACGATAACCGTTGTGGCGTATCCAGGAACAGGAATTGCGCCGAAGACCTTCCCAGTTAGTGCGATGAGAGCCATTACAGCCGAACACGAGATCCCCAGCAGTCCCACTACTCCCAGAAGCCGGATAGGTAGGTCTGAGAATGAATAAATGCTATCGAGCATATAATTCCATTTCTTCCTGAATGTCCAACCACTCCTTCCATGCTGGCGAGTTTGCCTGCGGTACGGAACAAATGTCCGCTTAAACCCGATCCAAAAGAGAAGAGCTAGCAGCGAGGTTCGGTGTTCCTTGAATCCGACTAATACATCCCGAACACGAGCTGTCACAGCGAATACATCAACCCCGCCTTGCGGAACATCTTGAACAATCAGTTTACGATAGAAAAACCAAAAACAATCAGAGCTAAGACGGCTTAACAGCGGATCGTCTCTCCCTTCCCGCTTACCGAATGCTAAATCATAATCTTCACTCTCAAGAACGCGAAAAAATTCCTGCATCAGTGAAACTGGTTCTTGCAGATCTGCTGCCATCACTCCGATAAAGCGCCCAGTTGCATGCTCAAGGCCAACCCTGATTGCTTGAAACGCCCCGAAGTTTCTAGAGAGAGCGATTACCCGAGACACAAAAGGATTATCACCAAGGTGTTCCCTAAGGAGTGCGAGAGACGCATCAGGACTGCCATCAACAACAAATACCACCTCAAGCGGATTTGAGAGCTGGTTGGATAGCCAACCAAGCGCTTCAACAAGGAGCGGAATCGATCCTTCGTTTTTATAGACCGGAATGACGACCGAATACATCGCTATGACCACTGGTTACACATATCAATCACATAATCAATCTCCTCATTTGTTAGGTAAGGATGAATTGGAAGTGACAGCTCTTGCTGCGTAAATCGAAGAGTGGTGCCTAGTTCGCCAACTACCTCATGAGGATATTCACGCATAGCCTTCTGAGAATGGATCGCTATGGGGTAGTGAACGGCGGTTTCGATACCTTTCTCTTTTAAAAACTTTTGCAATTGGTCCCGCTCCGGAGATAGCACAGGGAATAAATGCCATACTGATTCGCTGTTTTCAGGAACAGCTGCGCAGGTTATCAATCGATTGTTGATTCCCTTACGATATCGAGCCGCGGTTGCACGTCTCTTGCCGGTCATAGACTCTAGTGAATCCAGAAAATTGCTCAGAAAAGCAGCTTGAAGTTCATCGAGCCTGCTATTCAAACCAAGTAGAGCATGATCGTACTTAGCAACTTGTCCGTAATCGCGAAGTGAACGAAGAGTTCTAGAAATACCTTCGTCGTTACACATTGCGGCGCCGCCATCACCTATACATCCAAGATTCTTGGTAGGGTAAAAACTAGTCGTGGCCACGTCACCGACGGTGCCGCAACTGACTCCATTTGACGTAGCAAGAATCGACTGCGCGCAGTCCTCAACGATCTTTAGGTTAAAGTCCCTTTTTAGGGTGGCCAACTCTTTTAGATCAAGACAATGACCGTACAAGTGCACCGGCACAAAAAACTTTATTGAAGGATCGGATGAAAGGACCTGACGAGCAAGGTCTAAATCAATGAGACCAGATTCATCGACATCGATGAAAACTGGAACCCCGCCGGTTCTGGTAATTGCAAGGGTTGTAGCGAAAGCACTAAGGGACGTTGTCAGCACTTTACTCCCTGGCCGCACACCAACCGCTCTTAAGCCCATTTCGATTGCATCAAGTCCATTCGCGCATCCGATCACGTGTGAAATACCCCACGCTTTGCTGAGCCTTAACTCGAATGCGGATACTTCCTTTCCAAGGATGTACCAACCGCTCTCTCCTACTCGGTGTAAAGCTTCAACGGTTTTCGCTTTAAGCTCGTCCCACTGGCGATTAAATGAATTGAACGTAACTCTCATATAGAACTAGACAAGTCGATCAAGTACCCATTGCTCTTGAGACCGGACAGTCGAGCTCAAGCCCATTTACGAACGCCGATTAATCTAACACCAACCGGGGCAAAAAGCATAACAATTCCGAGCCCAAATAGTATCTGTATAAGCCCGTAGCCGGGAACTCGATATGAGAAAATAACCGTGTGTTCACCA
>JAIXPR010000126.1 GCA_027486155.1 Pseudomonadota bacterium
CAACGCGGCGAGCTTCGGCTTGATAGGTTGCACTGGAGGGGCCGCTGCCACATCAGCGGTCCCGAGGCCCTCAAGTTCATCCGCTTGCGCACCGACGAGGTCTGGAGCGGAGATCTCACCGATGCTCTGAGGGTTTCCCGCGGATGCCGGTTGGGAGCCACCGTTATTCTGAACCTCGGCGAGGCGCTCAAGGATCTTTTTGAAGATCTCAGCGGTTGTAGCTTCATACTCCTGCATAGCTTTCTTCTGGGTATCCAGGTCCTCACGAAGAGCGGCGCTCTGCGTGGTGAGCTGATTCAGTTGACCGTTGAATCGCTCGATAAGGTCCGTCCACCGTTCGTTCGGATCGTTGTGCGATGCCTCGGCCTCTGGTTTCGGGCGTTGCTTCATTTGCCGACGCGGCGCTTGAGGAGCGAGCGCGAGATACATGATGCACCCAGCCAACGCGACAGCGCCAAGCTGATACTTTCTGTCGCTCTTCAGTCGTATAGGGAGGTCTTTCAGAAACTGCTTCATACCTTTGCCTTCCTCTTAGCGAGATCTCGTTACGATATAGATCTTGGCGTTGTGCTTCGCTGATATCTGCTCCTCAACGTTGAGGGGGCGCGCGGACAACTCCCAGCTTGATGCTGAGATGGCCCGGGTACCATCGATGCGAAACGTCGCCGCGTTCAGCTTTTGGGACTGGTCGAGAAGGTTCGTTGTATCCAGTACGTACCCCCACAGATTCGGCCCAACGAAGATCTTGTCAACTTTAGCGAGGATCGCGCCGTCGCTTACGACGGTCTGACCTTTATGACGCTCGCTGATCGTGTATCCGGGGATAGAGTTCTTCCCAAACTCAGCGACGAGCACCATCTCACGCATGAGGCCGGAGACCTTTGACGGAGGGGCGTACTCATACGAACGCTCCTTAGATGGCGCTACCTCCTCCTCATCGGCACCTACACCGCTTTTTCCATCAGAGACCATGACCTGCGCGTCTCGTGGGTTGTCAGAGCTCGCTCGACGGATACGGATAGGATAGGATCGACCGTCCTCAAGGCGAACGAGTATCGCCTCACCGTTCTCATTCATGGTCTCCTTGCCGAAGACGACAAGGGAGGAGTCCTTCTTGTCCAAGGCGATGCCGGCGTTTGAGTTCTTGAACCCGTCCTTAATCTTACCACCTTCGAAGATAATCTCGGTTGGCTCGCCAACGTTAACGAAAACCTCAACCTCTCCACGCCCGGTTGTGTACTCCACATCGCGAGCGAACGCGCCGGTCACGGTCGAGACCGCCACAAGCACCGCGAGTCCAACTCGAACCGTTACGTTATGAATGCTTACTGCCTGCTTCATCGTCATACTCCTTATGAATTCACCTCTTTGGTCGGTTGTTCACCCTCAATGTTCGCCTTGAACGATACTCCGGTTATCACGATTCCGTATGGATTCAGCGGGTTTCGGGGTATCGTCGACATCGTAATTGTAAATCTGCTCGTCACCGTCGGAAGGGGGCTTCCAGCGATGACCTTCCAACGCTCGCCCACCAACGACACCGTGACCTCAGTCCCGTTGCGAGTCACCTTGGTTCGCAGTGGATCCGTAAAGAATACCTGGGTCCTGGCTGTGCTTTCAATCGCGCCAAGCTCCGCTCCCACCATTTCCTCTCTGAACTTTGTGTAAACCGGCTCTTTGAGCATCGATGAGGCCACATTGAACTGGTTACGAGCTGTTCCAGGCTGATAGGTAGCTACGAGATTCACGTACGTATTGGCGGCGTTGATGAACTCCGTATCAGGGATATCTTGGGCGATGTGAACTCCAGGCTCTGGCTTGGAGGGAACCGTGAGATTGATCACGCGGGTAGACCACATCACGAGCGCGAAGATGAGCGCCACAAAAGTCATCGGAAACTGGAGTAACGACAATGAGCGCCAGAGGAGTGCCTGATCTTTGTAGTTTTCCCACAAGCGAATCGTGTCGCTCTCTGAACGAGTAGCGTTGAGCCGCGTGTCAGCGACTACCTCTCGCATATTCGGAGCTGCCATTCGTCCCTTTTTCATAAACAACCTCTTACTTAACCCTTAGGTTCGTCCCGGACGTCGCGCGTCCTGGCTCGGCCTATCTCTCAATTCATCAAGTCCTAGTTGCGCATACAGGCAATCATCCTTGACGGCCTTGATTGGAGCTCCGCTCCATAACGGTTGAAGCTTCGATGGAGCCGGTATTCCTGGCGGCTCGAATCCGAAGGTCACCATCGCGATGTTTCGCACACCACGCTCCTCATCGGGGAACTTCTTGCGAAGCAACGCGAACCCAAGGGTCGTTCCGATCCAGATCATCACTAATATCGGCATCCACTGGGCGGGCTTGTCGACCATGTTGGCGGCGAGGAACGAGGTCATGAAGCCGGCCATCCACTCCGCGGGTCTTGCCCCGGCGAATGTCCAATCTTCGTTCAACCCTGGTATAACGTCACCGCTGTCCATGATCATCTGCCTCTATCTGTAATCATCCGTTCTTACTTATCTGCTTCAGGTAAAAGTCGGGGATCGGCTTCAAAGCGAATTCCCCCTTTCGTGGCGCGGGGTTGGGGGTCGAGCACGCGGTCAAGGTCCTCCGCACGATCGATCAAGGTGTTACGCCACTGCACGGGGTCTAACAACTCTGAAGGACTAGCAATCTTTCTTCCTTTATCAAATTCATGGAGCGCCGCGATTACCAACGAGCGTGCTCGCGCAAAGTGCGCTACCGCTTCGGTGGCCTGCTCGGGGCTGGCTTGACCCAGGGTAGTTCGCTTCGCCATGGCACGGTCGCCTGGGAGGCGGGCGGCCCGCCCTGAGGCTCCATCTCCGGAGCCATGGGATGCACTACCTTCTCCATGACTATCCATTCCTCCGTCGGCATAACCGCTCGAAGTCATAAGGCCAACAGCGACAAGGGAGAGAAAAAGACATCGTTTAATCATGACCACCACCACACATAACCAACCGTTTAGGCACGTTAGGCCCTACCGGCACGTCATACCGTATCGAAAGTTCGAGCCAAACTGCTCCAGGTATTCTGTAAAAGTACAAAAATACCGAAGTACTAGTTGAGGGCTATTCGGAGAATCCCGTAGGGATCGCCGTATACCTTCACCACAGGTATGAAACGAACTGATGGAAACGTGTCCTAAGAAGTGCAATCTCTTGAAGGCTCCTGGTGCCTTAGCGACGGTTCAGGAGCTTACTCAGAGGGCAGGGTGGGCATGTGCGGACCACAAGCAGCTATGCCCCCCTCCAGGGGAGGGGCTACCTTGATCTGCCCTGGAGCCCAGCCTACACTTCGAGCGGTTGCACCGTTCATCGGTTTGGAAGGTATTTTTTAGAGGTTTTGTGGCTGTCGACGGACTCCCCACTCCACACGAGGACGATCTGAGTTGGCTTAAGGCCGGCGGAAAGGGGTCTGGCGCTCGCTTCGCCGCGATGCTCTTTCTGTGGGTCGGCGGGCTCGTTGTCAGTATCCTCGCGCTCATCTTCATTCTTCATCACATCCAAGGAGGCGGCTCCGACGTCAACGGTCTTTTTACTGAACTAGTTCAGATTCAGCAGCCGTGGTCCGACAAGATGGCGGAAGGTATCGAGAGCTACCGAGGCTGGCTGGAGCGTCACGGAACTGGCGCGGAGCGAACGGTCTTCGATGACATTACAGCTATCATCCTCCGTAGCGTTCTGACCATCTCAACCTCTCCGCACGAATCATTCCTCGCGTCGCTCTATGTCTCAGCCCATTCAGGGATCCTTCGAGCCCTTTTC
>JAIXPR010000042.1 GCA_027486155.1 Pseudomonadota bacterium
CCCTGGGTAGCCGGTCTCGAATCTCAACAGTAGTGACGACGAACTCCAGAGCAATGCGGTTAACATCCAATTCTTCGTAATCCAGCATACTACTAGATATCGATCGGCGGGGCAGAAAGTTGCTAGATCGGGTACGTTCACGCTCACGTTTACGAGCACGTTCACGTGGGGCTTTGCCTCGCTTGCGATATGTGGCCTAACGGCCGATCCTGAGGTCATTCGGGCAAAAGCCGATATTCGGACCAGTCGTTCATCGGAAATTTTTCGAGCGCACGTTCAATGTCCGATCGAGAGATGGACCGCACCTTCGCGATAGTCTCAGACAACGGGGTCGACGTGTTACGATAGTTCCACTCAAGCCCCAAAGACATCAGCCGTCCCATCGGAGACTCTCCGTCGAGAACGATGCGCGACACGATCTTAGCCTTTGCTCGCTCAAGATCAGCATCAGAGAAATCAAGTGGATTAGCCACGATCCGTCTAGCGATCTTCACGATATCATCAAGCTTTGAGGGAGAGGTGCTGACATAGACCATGACGCACCCGGTACCGTCGCGCTCATCGCTATCGAAGCTCGCGGAATCGGCGAGGCCTTTATCGACCAACTCCCAATACATCTTCGATCCGGAGGAATCACCGAGGATGTTGGCTAAAATAGAGAGTGCGTATCGCTCCTCATCTTGCGCGCTCGGCCCTCGCGCCAAGAGAACCGCGTGGGAGTGGCTGAGATTCTTGCGGCGAAACTCTTTGTAGACGGTCTTACTGGTATGTCGCGAGACGTCTCGATCAACTTTGAAGTCAGTCCACCCGCCACACAGAGCGCGGGCGTCGCTCAAAAACTCCTCTGAAGAGAAGTTTCCTGAGGCGGCAAGCACGATATTCGACGGCGAATAACGCTGATCAAAATACGCCTTCATCTCGTCACGGGTGACAGCGGACACAGATTCGTCGCTCCCCAAGACCGAATTGCCGGCGGGATGGGTCCCGAAATAATCCTTGAACGCGTTCTCAAAGAGATAAAAATGGGGTCGGTCTCGATAGAGCGCTATCTCCTCCAGAATCACCTTCTTCTCCATGGCGAACTCCTCAGGATCAAGGGCGGGACGCAACATGTCAGAGAGTAGCTCTTGCATCGCTTTGAATTTTTCCGGAATCACTGTCGCGTAGTAAACCGTATTCTCTTCCGAGGTGAAGGCATTAGCCTGCGCGCCGAGGTTCCCCAACTCAAGATTAATATCAAGCGCGGAGCGTGTTGGCGTCCCCTTGAACATCATATGCTCAAGGAAGTGAGATACCCCCGATTCACGTGGAGTCTCATCACGCGCTCCCGTGCGAACAAAGAATCCGATACCCGCGCTCACATTTGCGGGATTACTCTCCGCTAGAATCGTCAAACCGTTTGAAAGAACCTCTTTGTGAACTTTAATTGTCATCTTATCGTACCTCTCCCGTAAGTCCTGATGGAACGCTGAGCGGATGTCTTCCGAGCGTCAATACGCTGCACGGTGAAAACGCATACGCGGCGAGGAACTCATCAACGCTCGCCACGGTAACCTTGTCGATCTCGGCGTTAATCTCCGAGAGCGGACGAACCCTTTTAAGTAGCCACCAATCTTGCGCGTTAGAGCCAGCCCGAGCACCGGGTGACTCCTCACCCATAATGAGCGCGGCCTTCAGATTAGTCCGGGCTCGCTCTAGTTCATCCTGTGTTACCGTCCCCTTAAGACCGTTAAGCTCCTTCAAGAGGACATCAAGGCTCTCCTGAGCCCGCTCAGGCGTGGTCCCCACATACGCGGTCACCGTGCCATAATCAGCGGTTGAGCCGTGTCGAGCGTACACTGAATAACAGAGTCCCCGCTTCTCTCGAACCTCCACAAAGAGTCGTCCGAACATGGAAGCCCCTAAAATGCTTACCGCCAGCTTGCCATCATAATATCCCTTTTGGTTGAAGCGCACGGAGGGAGACGCGAACACGATCTGCATCTGGGAGGAGTCAGACTCAATGTGGAAATAATCGTTTCTCGGCATAGCACCGAATGTGGGGATACTGACGTCTTCGCCCTGCCAGTCTCCGAAGAGGCTCTCCACCATCTTGAGCACCTCTGACGCTCGGACCTTACCAGCGATCGACAAGATAGCTTTTCGGGGGCTAAAGAGTTTTCGCCAGAGCTGGTGAACCGTGGATCGTGTTGTGCCCTTAATTCCATCCCTGTCGCCCAGCGAGGGACGATTATAGGGGGCGGGATAGTACCGCTTGGACAATTCAACCATGGAGCGTCTCGCGGGATTATCATTAAGAGAATCGATATCCTGCAAGAGCACGCTCTGAATGTTAGGAATCTCCTCCTCCGAGAGGTGAGGATCTCGAACCATTAAGGCGACCAGCTCCAAAGCGCGTCCGAGAGAATCACTCACCAGTGAACCACTAAAAGCATACCGATCGCTCCCTACCCCTTCGCCATGGCGAATGCCGAGGTCGTCGAATGCGTCGGACAGCTGTCGAGAGGAAAGCGAACCAGCGCCACGACTAATCAGATCGCTGAGAATGAGGCCTGCTCCCACTCTATCCGAGGGATCGCATACAAGCCCCCCCGGAATGAACAGGTCGTATGACGCGGACTCTACGTGCGACATCTCCTCAATAATAACGGAGAGTCCGTTTGCCAATTGATGCGTTGTAATCATCTCTTCTTTATATCCCCTACAATATCGACCAGCGTTGTCTTCCTTGGCTCAGCCGAGCCTGAGAAACTCTGATACATCCTCTCTAACTCATCCCCCAGAAACATTCCCGTTCTCTTCTTGAACACAGCTTCCTTGACATCCGCCATGGTGATCGTTTCTGGGGCTCGCATGAGAAGGAGAGGCATGTCCCGCCCCTCTCCTCGCATAATCATGCCGGATTGCTCCAGGGCATCCAGGCTAGCCTTCAGAACTACCGAACTGCATCCGAGCTTTTCTGCGAGCTCAAGCTCATTAGGCACCTCATCTCCCCGTTGAAACGCTCGAACGATGAGAACAAGGGACTGTACCGCGAGGATCATAGCGCCGTCGCCGACCGCCATAAGAGACCGCTTCCACAGACTCCCTGATCGTGGGAGATGCTGCGCCTGGTACGATACCTCAGCTCCGAACAACACGATGGTCCATGAGATGTATAACCAAAAGAGGAAGATCGGCACAAACGCGAACGCTACATAGACACGTTCGTAACTCGCGAAGCGAACCAAGTAGACCGCGAACCAATGCTTCGCTACGCCAAACAACAGCGCCGCCATGAAGGCCCCGAAACAGGCCGGCACAACTTTAACCGGGGCTTTGGGCACCAGGTAGTAAAGTGCCAAGAACGCCAAGAAATCGATAAATATCGGAAGCATCTCCTCATACGCTCGATTGACCGCGCCAAGACCAGCGAAGAAGGTGTCAACCTTCGCGTCGGTGTAGTAGCCAGAGATAGCGAAGAATGGAATGAGAACGATGATAGCACAGAAGATGGCGAGACGGTCGGTCAAGGGGCGAGGTTGATACACCTGCCACACCTGATTCAAGGTGTACTCTATAGAATTAAGCAAAAGGACGGAGGTAACCACAAGGGTGATCAACACAAGAAAGTTCAAGGTGCGCATGTTCTCGCTGAACTGCTGCACATACGGAAGAAGCTCTTGGAGAGCTGATGTGCCGGGAACGAACTGTTTGAAGAGGAACTTCTGAACCTCGGCCATGCGGCCGGGGTCTTGAAGGAAAACGGCCAGAACGCCGAAGCAGAGCGCGGTCAGGGGAACCAGGGAGAGTAGCGATGAGTACGCGAGCGAGGCCGCTCGGGAAAATCCATTGTCCCAATAAAAGCGGTCACATGAGGAGATGACCACCCGGATGAGCCATCGAACCTCCCCGAACAACGCCACTATCCGCGAACGCATCGAACTTACAACGGACGTTGAGGGATCAGAGAGAGGTGGATTCATCGAAATATCTGCCATGAGCCTTACTATCCTAGACTATCCCAGCAAAGCTCAATACACACACTTAAGATGCTGACTTTCCTGTAATCTTATCCCCAATCCCTGAAAATAGGTTCGCAAATTCCTAAACGGCGTTTAGTCTGGGCTTTTTGGAGTTGCTGTCACCGGAGCGCCGTGCGGAAAACCTTGGGTTTCGTAGCGTTGAGCGATACCCTGAGTCCATGGAGATAATCTGTTCACACTGTAAAAAGAACTCGCCGATCGAACTCATCAGCGGTAGAGCGGTCGTATCATTCAGGGCTTCATGCCCTCACTGCGCATCGGACCTCCACACATGCCTCAACTGTTCCTTGCACGATCCGAGCGCCTACCACGAGTGTCGAGAAAGCTCCGCCGAGTGGGTCAAAGACAAGGAACGGGGTAATAAGTGCGAATACTTCGGTCCGAAAGATGCGACGCACGGCGGCGTTGAGGATGTCAAAGCCGCTGTGACATCGGCGTTGGATGATCTTTTCAAATAACTGGATGAACACCTAGGGGACCTCTGGAGAAGTCTCCGTATACTCGCTTTCCAGGGAAATAATCGCTGACGATGACGGCTTCGTTTGACGGGAGACGATAACCGTTCACGGCTATCGGTTTACGTTGTACGTTACACGTAGTCGTGATCGTCACCGAAGCCATATGACAACTGGCGGTATCGAGACTTCATCGGAAGGCGAACGGTACGGCCCGCCAGGAGTCGGGCCCTACCGCGCCGAAGCATGCAGCGCAGGATCGGTGTCTTGGGAAGCGAGACCAAACCTACCCGTAGCGCGAAAGTGGAGATTGGGTGATATTCGATTTTCATGGGAATAAACGCTAACGCTGACGGCTACGTGTGACATGAGACGTAAACCGTTCACGGCTATCGGTTTACGTTGTACGTTACACGTAGTCGTGTTCGTCAACGAAGCCATATGACACTGGAGGTATCGAGGCTTCATCGGAAGGCGAACGGTACGGCCCGCCAGGAGTCGGGCCCTACCTAGCTATCCTGCGAGGAGAGCTCCGAAAGCACCTCCCCTCGTTCATTTATCTTAAGCTTGTCCATTTTGTACTTTAGTATTCGCCGGCTGATGCCAAGCATCTCAGCAGCTCGAACCTGAACGAAGTTAGCGCGCTTCAGGGCTTTGACGATCATCTCTGTCTCAAACATGCGCTCGGCCTCCTCGAACGCCATCCCTGACGCGAAGCTCCGCGCGGAGCTGCTCTCAGTAGAAACTCGCTCCCTCACCTTCTTCGGAAGATCCTGCTCACTAACAACGGCGTTCGGACACAACGCGAGAATACTCTCCACAACGTTACCAAGCTCGCGCACGTTCCCCGGCCAATCATACGAAACGAGAAGTTCCTTCGCCTCAGGAGTGAAGTCCAACTCTCGTCCACCGTACTGCCGCGAAAGTCGCGCCACAAAGTTGCTGATCAGCGGCTCGACGTCCTCATGTCGTTCACGAAGAGGAGCTAACATGAGATTAATTACATTAATTCGGTAAAAGAGATCTTGTCGG
>JAIXPR010000210.1 GCA_027486155.1 Pseudomonadota bacterium
AACCCCATGATGATTATGCACCCGGGGATCCGAGACGAGGTGTTCGCGTTGATAGATTCCATGTAATAACGTTCCTATGCCCAACACCCTACGAATCGACACCCATGCACACCTCTATGACGACTACTCTGTGAAGGAGTGGTGTTACGCTGCCGTGCGAAATCTCGGCGGATGCGACGAGGTCTGCACCGCGGTTTGCGTGGTTGATAGGGACGGTCAGGAATCTCTCGCTCGACTTCGGAGTGAGGTTCCGTCGTTCGGTGAGTGGCGCGATCTTTGGGACGGTCTCGCTGGAATCGCGCACCTTGGAACTGGGTCTCTCCTGATCGTTCGGGGCGTTCAATACGTTACTAGTGAGCGGCTGGAGGTTTTGGGGCTAGGAGTGGAGCGTTTCGCCCCGGATGGTTCCTCTGCCGGGGAGTATATCTCTCGGATCGAAGAGCTCGGAGGTTTGGCGTGCCTCCCATGGTCGCCGGGAAAGTGGCTGGGAGCCCGAGGCAAGGTGGTGAAAGCGTTGCTTGATGCCGGCTCGGAAAACGCCTTTGTCGTGGGTGATATCTCGATGAGATCTCGATTTGGACCTCCTTCAACGTTGCTACGGTATGCGCGAAAAAAAGGGTTCCCAGTGGTGCATGGGACAGATCCACTGCCTTCTCAAGTCGATGAACGTTTGGTGGGAAGTCTTGGTAGTGAGCTCGCCCTCACACGCTCACCGGAAGAGCTTCTCAGCTCCTGGGCGACCCTTAAGGAGACCCTTCTGTCTTCAGGCACCCTCCGACCGTGCGGCGCTCGTAACTCGCCTCTTAAGGCTGCTCGCAGGTTTGCGTCCTCAATTATCCCGTAAACCAGCTCCTGCCAGGCCCTGGCATTCCTCCTCCTCATCCTCCTCTTTCTCCTTATCCTCATCCTGCACCGGATTCCTCATTTTCATCCTGCTCTGCTCCACCCATGGAAGCGAGGCAAGACCCCACGTAAACGTGCTCGTAAACGTGAACGTGAACGTACCCGGAATAAAAATACCAACGTTTTCGGGTACGTTGACGTTTACGAGCACGAGCACGAGCACGAGCACGTGTCGGCGTCCACAATTAAACTACTAGCAGGTTTTGCCTCGCTTCCTTCGGGTAGGTTTTGCCTCTCTTCCCTAGAAGAGAAAAAAGAAACCGGTGCAGGTGCGGGAGGAGGAGAAACATGAGGATAAGGTTCAGGAGGATCTCCAGTCTCCTACCACAAAAAAGAGCTGGACGAGATCTCCCGCCCAGCTCCTTGCGCGCCCTGATGAGCACGAGTTCGGTTTACTTCAGGGTTCTATCGCACAACCCCTTGACGCTTCCGTAGCATCGTCCAGCGTCTGGAACGTAGGCACACGACTTGGTTCGTGGGTTCGTCACGAAGAACACCGCTGGAGATCCGGTATTTTGAATAGCTCTTCGTCGCATCGTAATGGTCGAGTTTGTACATCGGAACCGTCCACCGGCGTGACCGTTGGCGCTTGCCCATGGACAGGTCGTGAGTAGGTTATCCTGAGAATCGTATATCCTGGTGCCCGATCGGGTGTACGATTTGTTCATGATCAGCGTGGGCTGTTTACGAAATCCAACAAGCGGAGTGCCTGGTCCTCCACTTCGGAGTGGGGCCGCGCTTTTGTAGATCAAGTTCCTGGTAGGGAGCTTCTCCACGGTTTCGCACGAGGCTATGGTTTGCGCCTGCGCTGCTACTCCGAAAGAGAGTGTGGCCAAGGTTGCTGAGAGAGCTACTAATATCTTTTTCATGGTTCCTCGCGGTTATTCCAACGCGATGTTGCAGAGCGTCGGAGAAAGTTAACGTTTGTGATATCGGGGCTGTGAGAGAAAACGGCTCACTCTCGACTGCTTGCAACGACACCAAGCACAGCTGCCCCTAGTTTAATTACTTTTGAGGTAAGCACACTACCAATTCGTACAAAATACGCCGAAAAAAGTGGGTTGCATTTGATATGCGATCTACTAGTAGGGACGGGTGGTTAGCGCCCCTAAAAATAGACGTAGAGTCGGAATCTCCCAAGAGAGAAACGGCATCTAAGGCGCCGCGTCTGCGCTTGTTGTGTCGTGGGAGATTCCCACGTTTTACGGACGACCTGGAGTGCCCGTCGGTGGTGTAGCCGCCGGAGGAGCCCATGGCCGTTGTTTGTTTACCCCGAGACGCGTCGCGAACTTCTCCTTGATAACGAACTCATCCGGAATCATCTTTTGCCCCTCTAGCCAGAGATATATCTGCTCCGCCGCCATGCGGTGAGCGATCTCGTTCGGATGGCGATCGACCCCAGGGATCACTTGGAGGTGCTCCAGAGGAATGCCTTTGTAGATGTTTGAGACATCGAGGTTCGAAACGTTGAGCGAGGTCATCAGTTCCTTCACCTTGGTGTGAACGGGATAAAACGGATACTTGTCATCCATCGCGATTCCGAAGAGGGGAAACACCACCGCGACGATCGGCGTCTTCGATTCCTGGGCAAGACCCACAAGACGTCCCATGGACTCTGTAAAGGGCTTCCACGTCTTCTCCTCCATGAAGAGCCCCGTAAAGTAATCGATGTAGGCTTGGTGAGTTTGAGAGTTATGAAGACGCGTCAACACAAAGCCAAGGGTCTTCCAATACTTCGCGAGCGTTTTGGTTGCGCCTTTCAACTTTAGTGGACCAAAGCGATCCTGCATATGCTCGGTGAGACCGGTTGGTTTGTGCGCCTTGATCTCCGGATCGTTCAGGGTGATCTGCAGAATAATCAGGTCCGCGCCTTCAGCGATAGCTTGCTTCGTTGTGTCGATCTCATGTGAGGTCGAGTAGGCTGGCACTCCGTAGTTGATAACCTCGACATTTCGGGGGCTTCCGCTGACCTTGAGCATCTGTTGCAGCTTGTAGGAGAAGGTATCGGTAAACTGCATGAACGGGGCAAAGGTGAAGGAATCGCCAACCACCGCTACTCTAAACGTCCCCGGCGGCTTCTCAGGATTGTACGGGTAGTTCTGCATCGTCGGCGCTCCCGGCGCGCGGAAGTAGAAAACCGGTCTGTCACTCCACTTTGGACCCTTCGGGGCGGAGGAGTTTAGGGCACGAACGCCGATCTCTACGATGCCGAGCGCGACCACCACACCGAACAAGGTAGTCGCTAAGGTAATAATCGTCGACTTTATCGCGTTCACGCTTCCTCCTGCATAACAACATCGCGAGGCTCGCTCATCATTACCCGTGCCCGTACCTCGTCGTACAGAGCGGCGAGTTGCGTCTCGAAGGCCGAGATGGTGTAGAGAGCCTCAGCACGCTTTTGCGCGTTTTCACCGATCGTCCGCCGGAGCGTTGGATTATCGAGAAGGGTGCGTAGACCCTTCGCAAACCCTTTGGGCTCCGCGGGGGCGAGCACTGAGATATCATCGTCGAGCACCTGTCGGTGTGTTGAAAGGTCGGTGGCGAGAAGTGCCTTCCCAGAGTGGAGGTAGGAATAGATCTTCATCGGGGTGTTGTTTCCTTTCACCCGGGGGGATACGAGGATATCGGCCGCGGCGAGGTAGTCCCGCAAGCGCGAAACTGGGCGGGGCCCTAGGAATGAAACCTTCGGTTCGCAACCGAGTAGGGTCGCTTTCGCTCGGTATCTCTCAATTGAGTCCTCAGTTCCTCCAACGATGACGAGATGAGGTTGGCTCGCGTGGTCACCCACTAAGGCGAAGGCCTCCACGAGTAGATCGATACCCTGATAAAACTCAAGGTTTCCGACGTAGAGGATGACCGGTTGTTCGCCACTCAGGTGTAATCCGAGGGCGTGATTGCGACAATCGTTGAGTTCGTTTGAGAGGGGGAGGAGGGAGACATCTCGGAGCATCACCGTGTGCGGGGACCCGTGCTTGTTCGCGATAGCGGAGAGCGCGTCACACACGGGAGCTACCGCGACACTACCGCGGACGGCGATCCCCTCAAGAAAGTTCATGACCGGGTACAGCGGCTTGCTCCACCACCATTTCTCCGTAACCTGGAGCGAAAGTGAGGAGTCCATGTCGTAGATGTATGGGATCCCCCACACCTTCTTCACGAGCCATGCGATAAACACAGACTCCTCGACAGCGTGGATGATCGTGTAGGGGCGCTTCCTCGCCTTGATCACGAGGGCGAGCGTTGAAAAGAAAAAGATGACATCACACAGGAGCTTTTTGAGTGATATGCCAGGACGAATACCTCGGAGGCACTTCGGACTCGGCGTGCGGTGGATACGTACCCCCGGGATCTCAATATCCTCACCCTCAGCGTAGCACAACAGATCGATGGGTGACTCAGCGCCTTCCGTCTTCGCGAGTTTTTTCGCCAGGGCCTCAAGCGCGATCTTTACCGCGATCGGTGTGCCGCGCTCTTGGTAAAACGGTTGTGGGGCCAGAAAGAGGATCTTCATCTTACCTTCGCCCGAAGAGTAAGTTTCTGACCCGAGCGATGCTATCTCTGACGAGGAATCGGAGCTTTCGCCGTTGGCAGTTAAGCCACAGGAGTCCGTATCCCCAATTCGAGAGGGTGAAGTGAAGAACGTAGCTTCGTAGCTTCGGCAGGTGGCAGAAGATATGCGTGAACATATGGATCTCTGTCTTCACGAACTGCTTGCCTGATTGCCGAGGGAAGCGGAAGCCGTGCGGTCCGTACGCCGGGACAGGTTTCCCTTGACGACGGAGGGTCTCAATAACTCGAAAAGCTCTCCATCGTTTCTCGGTCCCCATCATGCGATTGCACGCCAGCGCCTCTTTTCGAGTAACGGGCTCATTGATAATTGCGCCATCGAGGACCGCCTGATCCGACGCTGCTTTGCCGCGAGCCGTTCGCACGAGTCCGAAGCTCCACCCCTTGTAGAAATCAACTCCACCGTGTGGGGGAGCCATCCAAGGGTCGCCCACCGCGATATCAGCGAACTCAGCGCTCGCGTCAAAGCAGGTGAGGCATCGAGCCGGGGTATAGAGACGGTAGACGATGTTGATTATCTCCATCGAGGATGGGCGATAGCCACTCTTCTCTCCGAAGTATACCGGATAGAGCGACCCGTCCTGCATCTCCAGATGTGGTGTGCCGGGGTGTTTGCCCACGCGAGAGATGTACTTCGTGGCGTTCGTTGCCTTGTCACCCAGGCTGCCCCAAATAATTCGAAGCGCCTCGTGTTCCACCGCGGCGTGACAGAAGAGACCGATGGTGAGGACGATGCGCTCTTTGAGTCGTTGATCGAGTGCGGCGGCTTTTGTGAAGCCGTGGATCTGACAGGGAAGGCCGACAAGCGCGTACCGACCTGGGATATTTCGAATCTCACTGAATACTGAGTTTGTGGGGCAGATAGCGTACTTCGACTTCATCGCCGAGAGGATCTCCTCCTCCGTTCGAGCGACGATCGGTTTGCCCTTCCACAGTTGCTTGTCGTCAGAGACGATCACCACCGCTCCGTCGATCTCCTTACGACGAAGCATGTTGAGCAAGATCCCGGTGACTAAACCACCACTGGTCGATCGTTCTCGAATTGCGGGATCCGTAGAGTAGGAGATGAAGGAATCGATAAAGTGTCCATGAGTTGAGGTAACGTCAGCCTCAACGCCGAGGGTCTTCTTGTACGCCTCTTTGAGATCGAACTCGTCACCAGGGCATACCTTTACGCAGAGATCGCAGTCGGTGCAGGCGGAGAGGTTGTGGACGGCGGGATAATCCTCGCTGTCCAATCCCAGAACGCCGGTCGGACAGATACCGACGCATGAGCCGCACCGATGGCAAAGACCTCCATCGATTATCTTCGCCAGACCACGCAACGCGCGAGGTGTTTTGTCCTCGCGATCAGTATTCCATTCAAGGGGCTCTATGAAACGTCCACCCTCACGGAGCGGCGTGTTGGGCGCTACATCGGCCAGTATTCTTAGAGAGTTCGCGCGTTCTCGACGAGGGGACATTAAAGGCTGCTCGGATTGAGGCAGCTGCTGGGGTTGATCGACGGCCGAGGTCATCTCTTCTCTCACTCCCGGACAAATTTAGCTACGACTGGTGAGCCGAAGAGACGGGTAATGCCCAACCATCGCATCGGCGCCTCAAGGTTCTTTGAGAGGGGAATGCTCTTCATGAAGCGGTGAAGCGCCATCGGCCACACGAACTGCTTCTCGCTCCGTTCGAGGCGGAAACCGTGCTTTTTGAACTCTCGTTGAAGCTCCCATGTTGAGAACATCCGGTACGTTCGTGTGTTCCCCTCGATCTTTCGCTTCGCGAAGAAGAGGAGCGGGGTGAGGATGTTGACGCTCAGCCAAACTGGATAGTCGATGATGACTGCGTGTTCCGATACACGGCAAAGCTCGGCGACTAAGGTCCGCCACTGGGTGCAGTGACTCATAAGTCGAAAGCTTGTCGCCAGAGCGAATGACGTATCGTGGTACGGTAGCTCAATAAGATTCCCTACCTTGAACGAGATCGTCCCGCTTTCGATGAAGGGCGCTAACCGTTGCGCGCAGAGGTGAGAGCTTCCGATGACGGTTACCGATCGTTCGTGTTGCGCAAGAGGGATAGCCACTTGACCGTGTCCACCGCCTACATCGAGAACGGTCGCGCACTCGGTATCAAGGAGCTTGAAGAGTGCCTGCTCCTGTACCTGGAGCATCCATTGACCGACTGCGTCGCCGAAACGCGCCGCGTATTCGTCTGAGGAGGCGTGGAGATCGGCGTTCTCGGCATGAGCGGAGAACTCCTAGGTTGCTGTAGGCTCGGGGGTGTACTCCGCCAGTGGCGTCATGGCTCTCCTATCAAGGTGGTGAGGCTCTCACGACCGACCACCGAACATTCCTAAAAACAGTTGGGATTATAATGGCTTATCCCCGATAAAAGCAAGAACGCCCCTTGTGCGTCGTGCCGTGCGGGGCAGGGACGAGGGCATCGGACTAGTATTTATAATAGCTAGTTATTCCAGGCGTCTACCAGCAGGGTTCGATGTCGCGCTCATCGCGCGACACTTTCTCTTCAGGTTTGAGGGGGAGGCGCCGATAGCTTTAGTGGGTAACTACAGAGAGGGGCAGGAGTAGCGCATGGAATTCCCAACAAAAGTCATAGGGGACAAGGCCTATATCAGAGTGACGAGTGATCTCGACACCGAGACAGCCGGAGAGGCTTTGCGCTCCGCGTTTAACGAGGTCTACGAACAGGGCAAACGAACCATCGTCCTGGATCTCTCAGGGGCTCAGATCATCAACAGCTACGGCATCGGAAAGGTATTGATGTGCTACAAGCGGCTCAAGGCTGAGAACGGCGTGCTCATGGTGAAGCCGCTCGACGGATTTGTGAAAGAGACGTTCGAACTTTTGATGTTGGATAAGTTGCTTCCTATTGACGATTCTAACGGCCAATAGCCAGAGGGGATAGTCATTGAAAAACTTCATCGGAGCGTAAGATAGAGTCAATGAGCGTCGGCGTTAATCCACCATCAATATTGCTTGCGGACGGCAACGAACAGAGCCGCCAGATGTTCGGCAGCTTCTTTGCCGGGCGTGGGTGGTCGTATGACGTAGTTCCGGATAGCTCCTCTATGGCTGGAGCTCTCGAAAGGGGTACCTACGATATTATCATCGCGGACGTAGCGCTATCAGGGCCGGACTCCGCGAAGGTGTTGCGAGAGATTCTTGAGAAGCACCCCTCACAAGCGATTATCGCTGTTAGTCCGAACGCGACCTACGAGGACGCGCTCACTATGTTTCGCAGTGGTGCCACGGATCTCTTAGCGCGTCCGATCGATTTCAGTTGGTTGGAGCGTGTTGTTCAACAAATTGTGTTCTCTCGCCGTAACGATGAGCGTGAGCGAGCCACCTATCGGTTTGTAACAAGTGAGCGGACGGAGATGCGTTTTTCCTGCGCTGACGTGGTCCAGGTGTCCTCGATCTCTTTGCCGCTCGTGGGACGACTCGCCCAAAGCGGTATGCTCTCACACACAGAGGCCCTTAAAATTCGCTTGGCGGTGCAGGAGGCTGTTTTAAACGGGCTCGAGCACGGAAATTTGGAGTTGGACTCTCAGTGGAAAGAGGAGATAGGTCAGGATGGTAGTGACAAGTTCTCCTCTGTTCGAAAGGAGCGCCTCGCGGATCCAAGCTACGGGGATAGATACGTGTATGTGACCTTGCAGTTTAGTGACGGTTCCCTTGAAATAACGGTGCGTGATGAGGGTAAGGGGTTTCTCAACTCCAAGGTTTTTCAAGCGAACGGTAAGGTCGATTCCCTCGCCTGCTCAGGTCGGGGATTGGCTTTGATGTCGAGCGCTGTTGATGAAGTGCGGTTTGGTAAAAACGGTTCAGTGGTAACCATGATTAAGCGGTTGCGTGAACGAAAAAGCACGGAGGATTATGGCTCTTAAATTCCGGTTGAAGGGACTCGCCGAGACGTTTGTTGACTCGATTACATGCCCATGTTGTGGAGTAGTGGGAGTCGATGATCAAAATTTCACCACGGAGCTCACGAAGGTGACCTATCAGGGGATCATCGTGGTGGTTCAATGCCGCGAGTGCAAAGAGATATTCGTGCCGCCGACGCAGCGTCTGGGAGTTCTCGATAACGAAGCCCTGCGTGGCGCGGTAGAGAAAGATAGCACCGATAGCGGCGAGGCGATCATGCCCGGAATAGCTGCCGTCAAACTGAGCGCGGAAAAGCTCAATGCCCTACGAAAGGGCTGCCTCCATTAGACTCGGGAACAATTCAACGGCTTTTACGTCACGGAAGCGGCGTGTAGCACCGCTGCTGCTTACTTCGTAACGTCAGCGATGGTGAGGTTGTACTTGCGAAGCGCACCGGTGAAGCCGAGCTTATCGATCGTACGAAGAATACGGGTTGATACTCGCACGCGAACGGTCTTGCCCAACTCTGGTACGAACAACTTCTTAGATTGAAGATTCGACTCAAATCGGTGGTGGGTCTTGTTGTTAGCGTGGCTAACTCGGTTACCGTTTTGGTGCGTTACACCTGAGATATCACAACGACGTGCCATAGTACTTCTCGCAAGGTTAAAAA
>JAIXPR010000333.1 GCA_027486155.1 Pseudomonadota bacterium
AGGGAAGACTCGCCGCGTGTCACGCCTTTGGAATCGATGAGCACATCATGGAGATCCCTCTGCCGTATGGGATCTACTCTATCCCCGAGATCTCGTATGTCGGGCATAATGAAGAGGAGCTAACTGAGCGAGGGGTGCCCTACGAAACAGGAATCGCTCGCTACCGAGAGATTGCGCGTGGACAAATACTCGGCGATGAGAATGGAATGCTCAAGGTGCTCTTTCATCGCGCTACGGGGGAGGTGCTTGGGGTTCATATAATCGGGGAGTACGCGACCGAGCTCATTCACGTGGGGCAAGCGGTGATGGGGCTCAATGGTGGTCTCACCTACCTCAAAGACGCGGTTTTTAATTATCCAACCCTCGCGGAGTGCTACAAGGTGGCGGCGTTGGATGGATTGAATAAGTTGAGGGCGTAGTGGTGGTCTCATGCGGCTATGGCGGACGGGATAGGATCGTCCGGTTAATGGGAGGGCGACCGTCCCCGGTCGCCGCGATGTCGCGCATCGCGAACGACCTTCGCCGTGCGCAACCCATGGCGCGCAGGAATGCGCGCCCTCCCACTTTCGGGTTAGCGGGAGGGCGACCGTCCCCGGTCGCCGGACTGTCACATAACGCTACCGACCTTCGCCTCACGGAACCACACGGCGGTCAGGCTTGTCCCCCGTAGCTTTAGCGCAGGGGGAACGACCGCCCTCCCGTGTCCCGAGTCGCGCGACGGTCTCTGATTTGTGAGAATGTCTCGTCTGAGAAGTTGAAAACTCAAAATCCCCTGTCCGAATCTGTCCCAATATGGACGCATTACAGAGAACCCCATTTTGAATCCCTCGTGAGGTGTTACAACCGGCGCTCGTAACTCTTACACGGAGGAGCGAGCATGACAGCCGATACCACACGCGCCGAAAGTGAAGTCGCCATTTTTAGCCGATTTTCCAGGGCTTTCAGTCATGTTGTTCGCGGTGACCTCTCTGTCATCACCAACGAAGTTTCATATTTAGCGACGAGCATGCCGTGCGAGGAGCTTGGGCGAGTTCGTAATCGTTGCGCCCAGATCGCGGCGACCGTCTCGAAGATAGCGGGCCTTAAAAGTGAGGTGTCATCGGAGCCGATTGCCGCCGAAAAAGCCGCGGCGATTTTCGGCGCGCGGCTCAGCCCTGGCGCGTCAGGCACGGTCTCACTTGATAGGGTTAAGATAGAGCGCCTTGCCTCCATCGTCCGTCACCTATTCGGGGACGGTGACATCCCATGGACCGCGGAGTGGTCGGAGGAATTTGGGCTCGGTCTCTCGATACGAGTTCCTAAGCCTTCGGGGCTCGTTAGAAGATACTCCTCATGGAGCAGCTTCGCGGCGGGGGAGCTTGGCGAGCGCGCGGTTATCGACGCCGTTGTGGCTGACCTCATTATGCGAGCGCATGAGTGGCGACTCGCTATCGGAGTAGAGGATTGTTGTGTCGCATGCCACATCTTCATTCCTCCGCTATCGACAAACCGAGATGAGCGCCAACGCGGATGAGAGCGGTATGAGTGATGTCCTCCTCATCGATGATGATGGCGATCTCCTCCATAGCCTAGCTCGAGCGATAGCGCCTCGGATCGGGTCACTGAAGGTTACATGCGCCACAAGCGCGAGCATCGGGCTCGATCTATTTCAAAAGCATCGCCCAGCGGTGGTTGTGTTAGATCTCTGTATAGATGAGAGGCGTGGGATAGAGAGTGGTTTTGACCTTCTCAGAGAGGTGAGAGGTGTTGATTCATCGAGTCGATGCATCGTGATAACCGGTCACGGTTCCATCTCACACGGGGTACGGGCGCTCCAGCTTGGCGCCGCGAGTTTCATCGAAAAGCCCGCGGATCCTGAACATGTGGCTTCGATCATCGTTGACGCGGCCGCCCACGCGGAGCTTCGTCGATCGTTCGATAAAGCGGGCCGGAGGAAGGAGGATTCTCCCGCGTCGGCGCTGATTGGGCGCAGCGAAGCGATGCGAGGGTTGCGGGATAGGATCGCTTTCATCGCTACTACTCAGCAGCCAGTTCTCATTCTCGGAGAGACGGGCACGGGCAAGGGACTGTGTGCTCGATTGATCCATGAGTGCTCGCCGCGACGCGCGGGGCGCTTCGTTCACTATCAACCGAATTTTGGTGGTGGCGATCTCATGCAGAGTGAGCTCTTCGGTCATACCAAAGGAGCGTTCACGGGGGCCCTTGAGTCTCGGGCTGGTCTTGCGTTTGAGGCTCATGACGGGACGCTTTTTTTAGATGAGCTTGATGAGCTACCTCCAGAGATTCAGGTTCGGCTCCTTGATCTGATCCAGGAGCGGCGGTTTCGCCCGGTGGGCTCCGACTCTTTTAGAAAGGTGAATTGTAGATTCATCGCCGCGATGAATAGGCCGCTTGATGAGGCTCTTGAGGGACACAAACTTCGCCGCGATCTCTATCATCGAGTGGCTCATTCGGTGCTTCACCTTCCCCCACTTCGTGAGCGCGTCGAGGATATTCCAGATCTCTGTGAAGCCACCTTGGCCTCGATGCGGTCGCGGGAGTTGGTCCGAGTATTTGAGTTGAGCTCTGATGTCGGGGATTACTTCAAATCGTGTTCATGGCCAGGCAATGTCCGTGAGCTGCAGGCCGTTGTCGAGAACGCCGCCTATCATGCCCACTACCAAGGCCGTTCCTTCATTACGCGTCAGGACCTTTCATCGAACCATGCGACACCATCGGGACATGAGAACATCGCTTTTCACGAGAGGGTGGAGCGATTCAAGTCGGACCTCGTAGAGGAGGCGCTCGCTCGCTGCGAGGGAAGCCAAGTTCGAGCCGCTCGCATGCTTGGGCTCGACAGAGGCACCTTGCGTCGAATCCTAGACCGGACCGAAGGTACCCGCTGACTTAGCCGGGTCCCTGTACTATAACGACCTCCAGGAGGGCTCCATCAAGCGCTCCTGGAGAGGAGTAACGTGAAGCAGATCCTAGAACTCATCGCTTACAGTTTCGTTCGAGCCGCGGTGGCGATACTGGGGTCTCTGCCGCAATCGGCGCGAGTCTCCCTTTTTAGCGCGCTCTTTCGTCTGACCTTCGCCTGCGTCCCTCGAATTCGTCGGACTATCGACCAGAACTTGCGGATGGCGTTTCCCGACAGGGATGAGGCGTGGCGAAGGGATATCACAAAGAAGAACGCGAGAGAGATGGGACGTCTCCTAGCCGATACGGTGCGTCTTCCATCCCTTACTCCGGAATGGGGGGAGTCCCACGTTGAGATTCCCGCCCTTAAGGCGTACCGCGCGCGGTTGGCCGAGCGTCCTGCTCGCGGTGTGATCATCGCGACCGGTCATCTTGGAAGCTTTGAGCTCCTGGGGCACGCCATCGGCCTACGCGGGTTGCCACTTGCCGCTGTAGCGCGAAAATTCCAGTCCCCACGGTTTGATCGATGGTGGACGGGACTTCGAGAGGCTAGGGGGAATAAAATAATCGACCGTCGAGGGGCGTTCAAAGAGGTGGTGAGTTGTATCTCCTCCGGAATGTCGGCCGCTATCCTCTTCGACCAAAACGTAACCCGTAATCACGCGGTGTTCGTTGATTGGTTCGGAGTTCCCGCCGCGACGACTCGCTCCGTCGCGCTCGCGGCGCTGCGGACCGGAGCCCCGATCTTTGTGGCTTCGATTAGGTACATGGGAAATGACCGTTACTACGTAGACGCGGAGGAGTGTGAGTATTCCGATGTGTACCAAAAAGAGGAGCTGTCGAATGACGAGAAGGTCGTTGTTATTACGCAGCGTTTAGCTGATCAGTATTGTGAGATGATTCGAAAATTTCCTGAGGGGTGGTTTTGGATGCACCGTCGTTGGAAGACGCGGCCAGAGCCAGAGGCCGCAAAGGTGTACTCATAACTCAGCGTTATTTGCCGTTATTTTTCTTAGCCTTCCGCTTCTTTTTTACCAGCTCAAGCTCAAGGTAGTGAGCGAGGCTTTCAGCGGTCTTGAGCTTAATATCTCGCTCGCCCGTGATAAATCGTCGAAGGACCGCGTGGTCGATCTTTGAGCCACGAGCGATAGCGTAGCGGCTCTGCTTCGAGTTTAAGATGGCTGCCTTGAGAGTTTCTGAGAGGCTCATAAAAAGTCTTACTCCATGGACTGATTTCTGAATCTTAGGCTCGGAAGATACGCTACCGAATCAGAAGTCAAAAGACGGCTGATTGACCCATAAACCGCCTCTTTTTCAAGGAAAGTAGGACGTTTAGGGAATGTAATATCTGTTACAACAGAGAACTGTCACAGCTTCAGAAAGAGCTTGTGAAGTGATGAGTCCTCTCCTAACTCAACGTGAAAGGAGGAGGCCCATATTTTGCCTTGGGCAAGGAATACAGGTTGTTGCCCAAGTTGCGCCATGATCTGTACCGGTTCAGAGTCTGGCGAATGTGGCAGCTCGCTAAGGAGGGGGGCTCGAATAAATTGCGCCATTATTGGCTTGTTCAGTCCACTAATGGAGAGGGGCACGGTGAAGGAATCGAGCTGAGAGCCGTAGAAATTACGGTGCGCTGAGATCTCAATAAGGTTGAGGGAATCCTGAGATGGGTGGCGCACCTCCTTCGCGGCCAAGATCGCCCCTGCGCAAATTCCCCACACAGGACGCGTTTTCGCGAACTCTTGAATAGAGGAGATGAGCTCGTAGAGTTTGAGAAAGCGCAGCATAGTTGTGCTCTCTCCGCCGGGAAGTATTAGTCGATCAACTGAATCGAGATCCTCCCTCGTTCTAACTCTTACTGTGACCGCTCCAAGAGCATGAAGAATCCTCTCATGCGGTTCTATGCATCCTTGAAATCCAAGTATGCCAACGCGACCGTGCACAGAATTACCACCCACGATTCGCGAGAAGGGACTCCGGAGCGATCTTGCTTATCTCAAGACCTCGCATCGCCTGACCGAGACCTCGGGAAGCCTCTAGGAGCTTCTTAGGGTCGTTATAGAAGCACGTTGCCTGCACAACGGCCTTCGCTAGGAGCGCTGGATTCTCAGATTTAAAGATGCCTGAACCAACGAATACGGTTTCGGCGCCTAATTGACGACAGAGAGCCGCGTCCGCGGGGGTCGCGACACCACCAGCGGCGAAGTTCGGCACTGGGAGATGTCCGAGGTCTCGAACCTGGTTGAGCAGGGCGAGGGGTACTCGATATTCCTCAGCGCGCTCCGCCATCCTCTCTGATGAGAGCGTCTGTAGCTCATCAATGTTTCGACGAACCTCCCGAAGATGTCGTACCGCCTCAATGATATTACCCGTTCCCGCCTCTCCCTTTGTTCTGATCAGAGCCGCTCCTTCGTTGACGCGACGTAGGGCCTCGCCGAGGTCGGTGGCGCCGCACACAAACGGAGTCTTAAAGAGGTGTTTGTCGACATGCAGATGAGGATCCGCCGGGGTGAGCACTTCAGACTCATCGATGAAATCGACGCCGATCGCCTCAAGGATCTGCGCTTCCGCAAGGTGGCCGATGCGGATCTTCGCCATCACCGGGATGCTGACCGCCGCCTTGATCTCCTCAATCATCTTTGGGTCGCTCATGCGAGCGACGCCACCATCGCGACGGATATCAGAGGGCACACGCTCGAGAGCCATAACCGCGACCGCTCCAGCGTCCTCAGCTATACGCGCTTGAGCGACATCGACCACGTCCATGATGACGCCATTGCACAGCATCTTCGCGAGGCCAACTTTTATTTCAAAGGGATTTGGATGGGTACCGTTTGTTAGGCTCATAACTTGCATGTCACTCAATCAACGTTGATGCGCGCTCCTAAGACCGGATGCTGAAATGCCCCTTTGCCGCGGCTGGCCGCGAGGTTTATTTCGTTCCGCTCTCTGGGAAGTGGTGGCTACCAAGCCGCTATGGCTATAAACCTTTAACGGCACTTCGACAGTGATCGCTTATCGATCGACATCAATCTAGCAAAGTTAGGGGAGTAGGAGCCAGAGATGGCGAATCAGAAAGTACAGAGCGAAGCTCATAAGCTACAGAGTTAAGCTTATGCGCCACCTGTCGAAGTTCAGAGACATATTGGCCGGTCTCAACAGAAGCGACGGTGACATTAGAAAAAGGTGGTGACCCCAAGGGGACTCGAACCCCTGTTTGCGGCGTGAGAGGCCACCGTCCTAACCACTAGACGATGGGGCCACACTTTTCATAACTGAGGTTACGCTACCACGCCTCGAAAATGGTTTCAACTTCGCGGCCAGGACCGCAGGGCGATCAGTATCAGACTGGTGAAATCTCTCTGTGATAGGGTAGGGTAGCTAATGACACCGCACAGTTGGGTGACTTTTCTCGGGTTCCGTTATATTGAAGAGTCCCCTGGCGCGTGGTACGATGGCTAGCACAGTTTACTTGGAATTGAAGTGAATATTCGCCCGTGGTGCAATGGCAGCACGTCAGGTTCTGACCCTGAAAATCGAGGTTCGAGTCCTTGCGGGCGAACCAGCTCTCCTACCTTAACGCCCTGGACTCTCACATCGTCCAGGACCCCTCTGAGCCTACAGGTAGTGCGGAGCGGACTCCTGGTGGTTGCTTCGGTCGCCATCGGGTGCGCTAAAGCCGCCCCATCTCCAATGGTCCAGCCCGACAACGCAATCATCATGGACGTCGCGAACGCGAACGTTGGTGAATTCAGCGAAGCTGACCGTAGTCGGTCCAGCGCTCTGCATCACTTCCTTGTGGGACAGCTCTCGCTTAATGACCAAGATTTTAAAACAGCCCTGGATAACTTTTCAGCGGTTGTCGAATTAACTGATGAACCAACCCCTTTCGTCTATTCTAAGCTGGCTGACCTCTACCTTCGTTTCGGTGAGCTCGATAAGGCGCTTGAGGCCGCGGAGATCGCGTTACGCGAGGACCCTTCCGATCCGTCGAATCGATTGCTCTACGCTGGAGTGCTTGAGGCGTTAGGTCGAGACACGGAGGCGGAGCCGCAGTACCTAAAACTAATTGATGAGTTTCCGGGTAAGTTCGACGCCTATGTTTTACTCTCAAATCTTTATGTGAAGCAGGGGCGCTTCCAAGATTCTCTCGATCTTCTTAAGCGCCTCGAGCGCATGAACCAATCGGATAGTCTCGCGCACTACTACCTCGGTCGAACGTATGAGCTGATGGAGAAATATCCGCAAGCTGAAGCCGAGTACATGAAGGTGTTTGAGAGCGATCCCGCCTTAACACGGGGGTCTGTCGAACTCCTGCGCGTATTGCTCAGAAATAAAAAGTCAGACAAGGCGAAAGCTCTCTGCGAGCGCATGCTGCAAAAAGATCCGACGAACGCGGTGGCGCGCAAGGTCCTCGGCCATTTGATGTTGGGAGAGAGCAAGCTCGACGAGGCTCTCAAGCATCTCGTTGTGTTAGAGGGGATCGAGGCGGATGCGACCGACACCCGTTTCAAAATAGCTCTCATTCAGATGGAGAAGCGAAATTTTGAGGAGGCGGTACGACAGCTCAATTTAGTGCTCGCTACGAACCCAGACCACTCGGAGGCTCGATACTATCTCGCGTCGATGTACGCCGGGTCTGGAAAACGGAAGGAGTCTCTTGATGAGCTCTTCACCATCCCTAAGGGCAATCCGATGTTCGTGAAGGCTCGAACCTTCGCCGCGTTCATTCTACGACAGGATAATCAACTCAAGCGCGCGAGGGATGTAATTGCGGAAGCTCGCGAGATCGACCCCGATGATAGAAATCTCCTGCTGTATCACGTTCTGCTGATGCGCGACCTCAAAGAGTACCGCAAAGCTGAATCTATGATGCGCGACGCTCTAGAGAGAGAGCCGAACGATGAACGCCTCATCTTTAACTTAGGACTCGTGTTGCATGAGCGTGGCCAGGAGGAGGAGGCTCTCGTCTTCATGGAGCGAGTCGTAGCTATGAACCCTCAGAACTCGGACGCTCTGAACTACCTTGCGTATGGTTTGATCGAGAAGGGCTCTGATCTGGGGCGCGCCCAGGAGCTTGCTGAACAGGCTCTTAAAATTAAACCGCAGGACCCATATTACCTCGATACCCTTGGATGGGCTCAATTCAAGGCTGGCAAACTCGCGGAGTCAGAGGAGTCGCTCGCGAAAGCGGCGACATTCGCCGGCGATGACCTCGTTGTTCTTGATCATTACACCGAGGTCTTGCTCGCGCGTAAGAAATACGACAAAGCGGTCGCGCTTATGAAAGGTATTCTTGAGCGTGAGTTAACGCCCGAAGACAAAGAGGATGAGGACACCGTCGCGGCGTATGACCGAATTAAGAGTCGGTTGGAACAGCTACTCAAGGATCAGCCGGCGCTCTCCGCGGTCGAAAAAAATTCACTAAGTCGGAAGGCGGCACCGGCGGATCAGCGGCAGACCTCTTTTGATAGAGAGTTGCTTATGGGGAGCGCGCCGCAAGCCAATAAGGAACCTAGCCAAGGAGGATCATGAGATCGTTAAGGATGTGTATCATACGCCGAGGTGTCACCGCGGTGAGTCTTGTCGTAGGGCTTGCCGGATGTTTCAGACCCTCCTTTGAGCCTGAAGGGGCGGTGGCGTCGGCTGATTACTCGCAGCGGCTGTGTTCGGAATTAAACGCCACTCGTCAACCGGTCGAATCAGTTCGGGTGTTGGCTGACGCGACGATATCGTCCGTCGCCGAGCGGGCTTCATTCCGATATGTAGTCGTCAGCAAAGAGCCGACAAGCTTTCGCGTTGATGTATTGCCCCTAAATGGGGCTTTCACCCTCGGACTCCTGGTGGCGCGAGAGGGACGGGCGCTCTGGTTGAATTCTCAAGAGCGAACGTACGCGGAGGATACCGATGAGCGACGATTGGTCGCGGAGTATCTCGGCTTACAGGGCGTCTCTCGTGAAACCGCCGTAGCTCTGATGACAGGAACTCTTCCGAAGTTGTCCTGCCCAGATGTGACGGTCTACTCGATTGGTAATGGTGATAGCATTATAGTTGATCGACACGCGCACGTGGCGTGGCGTGTACGGGGCACCTCGTCTGAGATCGTTTCCGCGCGAGTGCTTGACCCACACGGTGACGCGGTAGAGATGGAAGCCACCGTTTCGGCCCCGCGGGGAGATTCCCCAAGAACGCTCGCCCTCGATATCTTTTCCCCAGGGAGAGCTCATGTCGATTTAGCGCTCACCA
>JAIXPR010000075.1 GCA_027486155.1 Pseudomonadota bacterium
AAGACACCGAGCCGCTATCGCCGCTGAGGTTGTCACCTATCAAGCACGCAGCGCTGTGCGCGAGATAGGAAAGGCGCTCGGGCTCTCCCTTGAGATAGTCGACAAGCTCGCCAAAGGTGTTCATCGATGGACCGGCTGCGCTATTACCGCGGATTCCCTCCGTGAGATAGGACTCGATCCATTTGACACAACCGTTCAGAACTCGCTCATACTTGCGAACGAGCTGGTTGGATTTCCCCGGCACCTCTCACAGCACGTTGGGGGCTTTATTATCTCGAACACTCCACTGAGTGAGATCGTTCCGATCATCAACGCCGGCATGGAGAGCCGCACCATTATCGAGTGGGACAAGAACGATATCGAGGAGCTCGGTATGCTCAAGATCGATATCCTCGCTCTTGGCATGCTTACCTGTATTAGAAAGGCGCTGGACCTCATTAACGCTCGGGGGAGCGAAAGACTTGAACTTCACTCCATCCCCTCAGAGGACCCGGCCGTGTACGAGATGCTCTCCCGCTCAGATAGCGTTGGTGTCTTTCAAGTTGAATCGCGGGCGCAGATGTCGATGCTTCCACGTCTTAAACCACGATGTTTCTATGATCTCGTGATTGAGGTCGCTATCGTTCGTCCGGGGCCCATTCAGGGCAATATGGTGCATCCTTTCTTAAAGCGGAGGAATGGATACGAGAAGCCCTACTATCCAGACGCTCGAGTAGAGCGAATTTTGGGCAAGACCCTCGGTGTACCTATCTTCCAAGAACAAGCGATGCGGCTCGCCATTACCCTGGCGAACTTTACACCTGGAGAGGCTGAGCAACTTCGTCGCGCGATGGCGGCGTGGAAAACACATAAGGGAGTGATAGAGAACTTTAAAGAAAAGATAGTGCGGGGGATGCTGGAGAACGGCTACACAACAGAGTTCGCTGAGACGTGCCTCAATCAGATTAAAGGATTCAGTGAGTACGGATTCCCTGAGTCTCACGCTGCTTCGTTTGCGCTCCTTGTCTACGCATCAGCGTGGATTAAACGACACTACCCAGCCGAGTTCGCGTGCGCGCTTCTCAATAGTCAGCCGATGGGGTTCTATGCTCCCTCGCAGATCGTTCAGGACGCGCAGCGCCACGGCGTGCGATTCACCCCTATCGACGCGAACAGAAGCAATTGGAATTGCGCGATGTCCTATTCCGCACACGATTCTAGCGAAGTGAGACTCGGTCTGAGGCTCATATCAGGACTTCGCAAGGACCATGCGGAGGCTATCACCGATTCCGTCGGGCAGGCTGGTGAGTTCGACTCCCTAGACACCCTGTGGGCACGAGATATTAACGTATCAAAATCCACCCTTCGAACGCTCGCGAAGGCAGACGCGTTTGGTTCAGTAGAGCTCACCCGTCGCCCAGCTCACTGGAACATCAGCGCGCTCGCCTCACAACCAGCGCCCCTCGACGCGCTCTTTAGTAAGCGCTCCTCAGGTCACGAACAATCACTTCCACAACCAACCGCGCAGCGAGATATGTTTGATGACTACGCCACAACAGGATTATCCTTAAAAGCGCACCCACTGATGTTCCTCCGTGAGCACCTCACTCGTACGAAGGCGTACGCGTCGGAGCGTCTACACTCCAAACATGGGATACGGATAGGCACTCGTGTCGCTACCGCCGGACTCGTTATCGCGAGACAGCGCCCAGGAACCGCCAAAGGCGTTGTCTTTATTACCCTTGAGGATGAAACCGGAACCACAAACCTCATTATCCGCCCCGCCCTCTTTGAAGCGCATCAAACCGTTACGATGCGAAGCTCAATCATCCTCGCTGAAGGAAAGCTCGAACGAATCGGTGAGGTTGTCTACCTCGATGTCGAACGGCTTGAGTCGCTGGATCGACTCCTTGTGGAACGGCCGAGGTCGGCGGCGCCGTATTCGTGTTAGGATCTCATCCAACTGGTACATACGAGATTCACGGCGCCGGATACCCCTTGTAGCAGGTCAAAGGAGCACACGATTATATGCCTAACCACCTGATAAGGCGGACGCGAATCTCTCGCGCGGGCGGCGGCCCCCAGCGGACTCTACCATCTTCTCGTAGATAGGCGGGCGCATGTGCAGAAGCGCTCCCCATAGGTATCACCGTGGGGAAAAACCTTCATAACCTCTTTAAGTTATAGTGCGGGTTTCCCTCATGGTCGCGAACTACTTTGATCTCGGCAATTCTAAGTCTGGCGTTACCGCCGGCACGGCGCGATCCGCCGGGGAGCTTCGCGATGCCACACTTCCTTCAACCGACGTGGTACCACCTCACACCCGCGATGATACTACTCAACACGCACGTGAGGTCGGTCTTGGCGGTAGATTGAATCGACTCGCGACGACTACGGAAGCCAACTTTGAAACAGCCGCGGTGCAGATGCTCCTCAAACACTGCATGAACACGGAAAACCGTCCGACGGGACTAATGACTCACGGAGATATCGCCGCTGGGCTCAAATTCATACGAACACAACCGGGCAGCGACTTAGCGCTCGACAAGGGCGCTCAAGGTGAATTGGTTCGTGATGTTCAGCACCGTTTGCAACGACTCGGCCTCCTTGAAGTCGCCCCAACC
>JAIXPR010000334.1 GCA_027486155.1 Pseudomonadota bacterium
CACTGCCGAGCCTAAAACGCGGTGTAGAAGAAAATCCCGACTGAGAGCGCCATCCCCGCGAGAAGAAGCCTAAACTTGTGGCCACCGCGACGAATGTAGGTGAGGGCTATGGTGATTCCGATAGCTCCGACGATATCGAGCGCGGGGAAAAGGGTCGACAGTCGCTTAGGATAGGCTTGCTCCGAGAAGATCCCGGGAGCGATCGCGGCTATGATCCATCCTAAGAGCACCGCAACCTCGATCCTGTATGCTGTACGAATCAACATGATGAGAGCTACGAACATGAAAGGAGTGAGGAGCCACGGATACGTGCGTGGCGCCATATTACCGACCTCAGAGAGGTAGTCTTGATGAAAGACATGGCGGGCTTTGAAAAAGATCGCCTCGATGACCTTCCCTACATGAGTGATGGCGGACTCAATGATAACGAGCGCGCGATCAACCGCTCCCATGTCTTGCTGTAATCCTCCCCAGAGAGCGCGCGGACCCGTTAGGTTGAAGGGATTTCCAATCGCAAACTCGCCATTCGCGTACCAGTAGCTAAGCGGAAGTCCGATAAACCATAAAATAGTACCGAGCGCGATCCAGGTGAGATTGCCCCACCGAAAGGGGAGCTTGAATCCGTTCAGAAAGAAGTAAATAGCCGAGGCGAAGACAGGAATGGCCACAGCGCTCTGACCTGAGGGATATTGGTGCCAGGTGAGTCCCATACAGAGGACGACAAAGATCCAATCAAGCACTCTCTTCTTTTCGATCGCCCGCAGAAAGACGATACAGAGCAGCGCCGCTGGCCACGTTGTTACCCCGTGCGGATGAATATCTGTTCGGCCCCAGCCGATATGTTGATTGTTCAAGGCAACGAACATGGCCGCCAGCAAGGCGGCTTCTCGACCAGCGACGCGACGGGCAAGAAAATAAATAGCTGGAATAGTAAACACCCCCACAATCGACGAAGAGAGGCGAAGGGCGAGCAGCGTCGTGTCAAACAATGATGTCGTGAGCCATATCGGAATGTAGTAGAGGAGGCCAAGTGGAGCCCATGGCCCATAGCCCCGATTCGCGATAACCATTCCGGGAATTGAAGTGGCCGCGGCTGAGTAAGGCGCGAGCTCGCCCTCAAAAGCATCTAGATTCCAATTGAGCGCATGGATACGGAAGATAAGGGCGATACAAGTAATTGCCCCTAGTAAGACCGCGTCGAATCGAGAAAAACGGTCGCGAGTTTGAACATCATCGAGGATCCCGTCGAGGGGATTGCTCTTGTTAATGGCGAAGAAGACCATCACAAAAGCGATGAAATAGCCCGCGATACCAATTCCAGGATACTGAGCGAGCAAGAGGAAATACTCGGCCCCCAAGGCAACCGCGAGGGCGCCGAATATAAGATTGCTATCCACGGGGCGTCGACGGAGCCCAACCAGGAGAATCAAAATGAGCATGAAAGGGAGGACTCGCGGGATATTCCTCGTTGCCTCGCTTACAAAAGAATTGCCTATGTCGCTCAGAGCCTTCATCCCTGGGTCAAGGAATCCCAAGGAGAGTTGACCAGCTCGGTCATCCAAGACGCATAGGTAGCAGCCCAAAAACGTGACGATTAGAGCAAAAAAGGCGTAGAGGGGAGCAGGTTTTATCATACGCATTGTACCGATATGGGCAGGTAGAATCACCGATGATTGCGAAGTTGCGCTATAGGAAATCGTGCACATCGACCCTAGGAAAACCGCTGGCGGCCCGTAGGAACCGCGACGAATCGGCAGGGGTAGAGGCCGGTATTTACGTGACAAACCGCCGCTAGGAGCGTGCGGGGCGCAAAATATCACTTTATCGACGATGACCTCACCTGCTATACTTAAAGTATCTGGTGAATTTGTAGGAGGCATCACGGTCCGCTACAATAAAAAGAGTTTGCGCCACATACGACATTACGTAGTTCCTTGCGCTCTTAATTCCCCCTCCCCTGTACAAAACAAAACATGGATTTGCTGTTCTTTTATCGTCTCCGTCGTTAATGTATGTGTGTATCTGTCTCATGGAGGACCCCATAACCTATGAAGAATAACCTCGCAGTGGTTGGAGCTACGAAAGACGAATCACTCTTGCTGGCCAAACGGATCGTAGAGGCCTGTGAAGAGGTCAAAGGCAACGAGGTTGTAGTGCTTGACGTCGCGTCCGTAGCGGATTTCGCCGACTATTTCATTGTGGCGAGTGGACGGTCAGACCGTCAGGTTCAGGGTATTACCAATAGAGTTATTGAGGAGCTCGCCAAGCTCGGCGTTCGCCCGCTCTCTGTGGAGGGGTACGAAGAGGGACAATGGGTGCTGATTGACTGCGGCGATGTGGTCGCTCACGTCTTCTACGAGCCGGTGCGCTCAGCCTACGATATCGAGAGTCTTTGGATGCGCGCTCGCAGGCTCGACCTCGTTCGGGCTGCCTGAGTCAACAACGATTACGTGACGGGCTACAGACCCGTCGACGCTTGTGTTCTCCACGACATGTTAACCATGCGCCATTACGTAACCTAAGAAGTTCTGCCGGGTCCGAATATCTTGGTTATGGAACGCGGAGGCGCGGAAAACGAGGAGCTCGCAGATGACATTTTGATGAGGTCCTGCGCTCTCCGCGTCTTCCGCGCCTCCGCGATAATTATCCAAAAAGCTACGCTACCTACCGACGATTACCAACGAGAACGACGTTCCGTTTCGGAGCGCTTAGGCACAACTCCGACCGATTCAGGCTCATAGCGGCACGTGGGGTCATACCGTTGGATATAGTTTTTACCCAACGAGTCGGGCCTAACACTTGTTCTGCCAAGCCCATCATGTCACGATCTAGGGTCGGCTATTTGTAAATGTACGTAGAAGGAATCATGTACCACGGAGACCTTGATAATAAGAATGAGCCATTCAGCTTCATGAATATCCTTAAGCAGGGAGTGTTCTGGTCAGTTCACCTGGCCTGCCTTGCCGTGATTTGGGTTGGTTGGAGTTGGACAGCCGTAGTCGTTTGTCTCGCCCTCTACGTTATACGGATGTTCGCGATCACGGGTGTTTATCACCGGTATTTCTCACACCGCTCCTACGATACGAGTCGGGCGTTTCAGTTCCTCTTGGCTTTGCTAGGAACAACAGCCGCACAGAAGGGGCCGATCTGGTGGGCATCTCACCACCGTCATCACCACCGTCACTCGGACACCGAGGAGGACATCCACTCCCCTATCGTTCATGGCATCTACTTCTCGCACATCGGTTGGGTGTTGAGTTCTCAGTTCCTTGAGCCTCGCCTTGATCTCGTAAAGGACCTTACAAAGTACAAGGAGCTAGAGGTTCTTGAGAAGTACAACGTGATTCCAGTAATCCTTCTCGCGGTATGCACCTTCTTCCTTGGAGTCTATCTCCAATACGCGCATCCCGGACTTGGAACGAACGGCTGGCAAATGCTCGTGTGGGGCTTCTTCATTAGCACCGTGCTTCTTTACCACGGCACCTTCTGCATCAACTCCTTCACCCACCTGATCGGAAAGCGGAGATTCCCCTCAACCGACCACAGCCGTAATCACTGGCTCTTGGCTCTCATCACCCTCGGCGAGGGATGGCACAATAATCACCACTACTATCCTGGCTCAGAGCGGCAGGGTTTCTACTGGTGGGAGATCGACGTCTCTCACTATATCCTGAAGGTGCTCTCATGGTTTGGCTTGGTGTGGAACCTTCGAGTTCCCCCTCCACGCGTATACGAGGCCGCTGGAAAACTTTCCTAACGCGTTCCCTCTATGAGGCGAATCATCGCGACTACGTTGCTCGTGATATACCTTCATACTCACAGAACGTAGGGAAAGCCATTAAACAGCTCACCCTGATTAATGGACGATTAGGTTGCTACTTCGCTTGTCGAAGTAGATTAGTTCGCCAGTTGGTTTGGTCATTAGATTAAGCCGTTCAGTAGAGGAACTAAACCGGGGAAGCCTACTATACTACTGATATAGTAGGCACCGGTGGTCTAATGAACTCTGCGCTCGGAACCCGACTATGACTGGTGGTCGGGTTTTTTTATCTCGATGCCGGACACATGAGCCAACGTGACCGACGATGAAGCGCACAAGCTGGCAATCCGCGAACCGTACCTTCCGTACAGCCAATCTCTAGCTCTCGGCCTCGCCACCCTCTGGTTCGTCTATCTGTGCGCTGTAGTCGTGAGGCCATTTTTTTCGGTACTCGCGTGGGCTTTCGCCCTCGCCGTAGCGATGCATCCTGTTTCCTCGTGGCTCAAAAGAAAGATCTCAAACAGATCGATCGCCTCCCTCTTCGCGTTAATGATAGCGACGATCGCTATCTGTGTGCCGAGCCTCTGGCTCATCCATGTCCTCATCAACGCGGCAGCCGACAACATAACCATGCTCCTACAACAGTCCGGCTTTAAGCTTTGGCTTGATCCAACAACTACCCCTCCGCGCCTCGCGCCCCTCTTACTTTGGCTCGATCAATCGTTTCACCTACAACAGGTGGTTACAGACTTTATCTCATCTGTAGCGCAACGATTACCTCAACTCTTGACCATGTCACTCATCGGGGGTGTACAGGTGTTGTTGGTGCTCTTCACTACATTTTTCTTCATTCGAGACGGAGAGCTTTTTTTCTCGTTCATCAAGTGGGGATTGCCCCTTCCAACGGAACAAACAGAGAGGGCCGTCTTTCGGGTATTAGACACCGTTCATGCCTGCCTCTTCGGCGTTGTATTGATGGCTATCCTCCAAGGCGCTCTTGGGGGGATCATATTTTGGTGGCTGCAACTGCCGCAGCCCGCGCTATGGGGGGGAGCGATGGGGCTTCTCGCTATCGTTCCTTACCTGGGAGCGTTTGTAATATGGATACCGACCGCTCTCGTGCTCGCCATGCACGGAAGGTGGGGAGACGCGGCCCTCCTTACGGTATGGGGCGCTGTCGTCATTGGATTAGCAGACAACTTTCTATATCCCGTTCTTGTGGGAAAGCGGTTGCACTACCACACCCTGTTGATCTTCCTCTTCCTTTTGGGCGGCGTCTTTGTTTTCGGTAGTGCGGGAATAGTTATCGGGCCGATACTGCTGAGCGTTACGCATGGCCTTATCGCGCTGTGGCAACATGAGGAGCCCCACCACATTCCTTTAAGGCACCATGAAGGCGAGGAGCCAACCGTGATGCAGTAGGTAGTCATCACGGTTGAACGCTAAGGAAGGGAGGCAAAACCCCTCCCTTCCCTAGGTCTTCTTAGTGAGCAGCAGGCCGCTCAGTTGAGGACTCACCACGCTTACGTCCCTCGGCTGGTGTCTCTCCTCGTCCACGTCCAGCAGACTGCTCAAGCTGCTGCGGAGCGCCCTGCTTCACCTGAATACGTCGCGCCTGCTGGCGTGACTCCTCAGTTTTCGGAAGACATACGGTTAACACACCTCGGTCGAAGTTCGCTTGAATTTGGTTATCCTGCACCTCAGATCGAAGGGGAATGCGGCGCTCAAAAGCACCGTACCGCCACTCAGAGTAACGAATTCCCCGCTCCTTCTGTTCGCGCTGCTCCTCTTCTTTCTTCTCGCCTTTGAGGACGAGAAAGCCCGGTTCATAGGTGACCTCGATATCGTTCTCGTTCATGCCGGGAAGCTCGGCTTGTACACGGATCTCTCGCTCATCCTCGGCTACCGAGACCTCTGGCTGAAACTCTCGTTGGCGAGAGGACGCGAATCCGACCGGCTCCCATACGTCCTGAAGAGCTGAGTTAAACACTCGCTGCATCTGACGCATGATCGGTGAAAAATCCTCTCCGAAAAACTCTTGTGGAATTAAAGAATAAAGACGGCGTGGCATATGAACCTCCAATGGTACACATAGTTTAGCTTGGGACTATTCCCGTACCAGGAGGGTATCGTTGAAGCTGGGCCATGCTCATGACCACTGTCACTTGCGGGATACCGGATGGGGTCGCTACGCCGCTTGCGTGAGCGTTATTTGCCGGTGACACGATGAGCAGTTTTCATAGATAGGATACTGTTCTTGGCTCGTTAAAACGGCGAGCGGTTTATTACAGGCGGGACATATAATGGAGGCAGAGAGGATCTTTGTTTTCATCCGAAAGGTATAGATCGTCATAATCGGCGTTACGACGAGAATCCCAAGAGGAACCAAGAAAAAGTGCGCCACTGGAATTAACACGCACAAAGCGGTCGCCCCAAGACATTTCAGTGCCATGATCCACGCCCGTTTCACGCGCCCCTGCTCGCTAAACTCAAGCACCTCCAGCGTTCCATGTGTGGTCTTTTCGTGAGCGCTGGCGGTGATCTTTCGTGTGTGTTGCGTAGTGTGGTGCATGCCTCGTTTGTAGCACCGCACAGAGCTGACGCTCTAGAGATAAATTTTACCGTCCCAAAGATACGACCCCAACAATTATGGCTCTATCTCTACCGTGCTCGGCAGACGCGCGTGAAAGAGGTCGTGTTCCAACTTCTGCCACATAACGTATCGTCTTCGTCGCTCTGAGCTCCCAGGCTGATAACTCTTGCGGGGGGGCTCCTTGGTAAACTCGCGGGTTGAGGCTCGTTTTTCCGCGTAGATGAGCGCGGCGAGTGCGGCGCCACGCGCGGTCGCTTCCCGAGTTGGCATTCGGTGCAAAACTCGGCCACTCACATCCGAGATATACTGCAACAGATAATCGAGCTCGGAACCGCCACCTGTCACGACGATCTCGTTATTATCATCGGGACCGAGAAGTCCCTTGTCCTGGAACTCCTCGATCATTCGCACAATCAGGTTGCCCACATTCTCAACGATCGCCCGCACACGATCGGCGACGGCAGCCTCTGGCCTACAGAAAATCGCGTTTGGCGTTCGTTGTGGATGCCACGGAGGGGACGCTCGATGATTGACGAAATAGGCCGTAGCAACGCCGACCGGATGCTGGTTGTACGATTGCGAGCATAACTCTTGAAGCTCTGAGGCGTCGCGGCACCAACCTCGACGAAGTGGCTCCATGAGGACAGTTCCGGTGATAGCTGAGGTAGTCTCAACCATGAAGTTCTTCAGTATCTCTTTGCTCTGGGGATCTTCGCGCGAAAAGAGAACACTGGTCATCAGACCCATTTTTTGAACGATCCGCTCACCTGTCTCGACAATGAGCGATGCGATAGTGCCCAGATTGAGCAGGGCATAGCCGCTCTCTCCCGGGCGTCCCAGAACCGCGGCCTGCTGATCACCGAGAAGCGCGACAAGTGGAATTCCCTCGAAGTTCGCATAAGGGGTTAGTGATGGACGAATCGGCGCGAGGCGAGCGCTGTCGACCTTGAAATCACGACACAGTTGTTCGCTCCATGTGCCGCTCGCAATCGAGTACAGCATGGTGCGAGCTGCCATCGTTTCCTCGGTTACGAACAGCTGTCGTCCGCTCAAGCGATAGAGGATGAAAGATTCCAGGGTGCCTACCTTTACGGAGGGCTCAAGGAACTTGCGCTGAAGGAGATGAATCTTTCCTGCCGCGAAGTTTGGAATTGTAGGGAGGCCGGTCACGTCTGAGATACGCTCCGCGTACGTTCCGAAGCTCTGAATGATTGGGAAGGTACGGGTATCGGCCCACGTTATCATCGGATGAAGGGGCACACCGTCTGAGGCTCGCCACGCGAGCACCCCGGACCTCTGCACAGCGAGCCCCGCCGCAACGATCTTTGCGTCACGCTCACTCGCCCACTGCTTCGCCTTGAGAAACACCTCCACGACCGAGGCCAGAAGGCCCTCCGCGTCCTGCTCGACGGTCCGTTCAACTTCAACCCGCGGGGGAACGGCTACGGAAAAATCAGCGACCGAGCCACCCGAAACGTCAATCAGCACCCCTTTGGTGGAGCTGGAGCCTTGGTCGATGCCTAAGTAGAGAGAGTCGGTCATGCCGCCTACAAAAGAGATGCAACGAAAGATTTCTACCACAAAGGACGCAGAGGACCACTCCGGCGTGTTCGCGTTACCTGAGTTGGTTTGACCTCGAACTACACCCTGCCGCGCTATGAGGCGAGGTGTTTAGAGAGGCTTCCTTAGTGTCCCATGGAGGCGGCCCGCCAAGCAATCGAAGTTACTGGCTTATTTTTCAAGATCCTCAATAGTACCAAGGCTTTACATTTACCTCATTTACCCGAACAATACGGGTACAGGGTGGTGAAAAATGAGTCCGTTGTGAGCATTTTGAGAGTTTAGACGAAACAAGGCGGAGACGACGAAAAAACCGGACCAGACTACGCCAAGGCTACGTCTGGTCCGGAGGGGTCCGCCGACCGTAGCTTCAGCGAAGGTCGGAGACGTATCCTCTGAGATACGATGAGGATTTTTTCGGTGGCTCCAACGAAGTTGCAGTCAAACTATCGAAATGCGTAACAGGAAATCATTTTTCACCACCCTGTGAAGTGGGTTCATCAGGGAGTATCATGAACAGAAAAGCATATCTTGCGGACAAGGTCGTACAAGGAGGAGAGCGAATCACCCGTGATGAGGCTCGGGAGATGTGGAACCTCTTTGACTTCACTGAGCTCGCCACGGTCGCGCAAGCGGTTCGCGCTCGCCAGAACCCGGGCAACATCGTCACCTATCTCATCGACCGCAACATCAACTACACGAACGTGTGCAACTCAGACTGCTCCTTCTGCGCGTTCTATCGCCACAACCCTCGCGACCCAGAGGCGTACGTGCTCTCTCGTGAGACGATGACCGAAAAGGTCAGTGAAGCGAAGGCGCTTGGCGCGACTCGGATCCTTCTTCAGGGTGGACACAACGATGAACTCCCCTACTCGTTCTATCTTGAGATGATCGAGTGGCTGCATACAACGTTCAAGATCGACCTCAACGCCTTCTCGCCATCTGAGATCCACCAGATGACACTTGTATCGGGCAAAACAGCGGCGGAGGTTCTCGCGGATCTGAAAGCCGTTGGACTCCACGGTCTTCCAGGAGGAGGTGGAGAGATCCTTGACGACGAGATTCGCAAGCGAATCAGCCCGAAAAAGATCTCAGCGGGTCGATGGATCGAGGTTATGGAAGAGGCGCAAAAGCTCGACCTCGTCACAACCGCGACGATGGTTATCGGATTTGGAGAGACCATCGAGCATCGCATCAATCACCTTGAGCGATTGCGCGACCTCCAAGACCGCTCTATC
>JAIXPR010000342.1 GCA_027486155.1 Pseudomonadota bacterium
CAGTGGTATCTAGGTCGCCGCCAACGGTGGTGAGGTTGGCGCACCCAGAGAAATAGGCACCGCTGTTACCAAGTCTAAATCGATTTCCGAAGGCGCTAATACTCGACAGCTTCAATCGGTCGCTGCTGTTGGCAAAGCGCCATCCCCATAACTGCCCAGTAATCGTAACGGTATAGATTCCGGAAGCGCTGTAGGTATGGGTAGTTTCAGCCTGATTCCAGGTCGTAATCGTGTTCGAAGAACCGTCGCCCCAATTGACAACGAAGTTGTATGTTCCCGTTGACTCCAGCGGGAGTTTTATCTGAGAGCTCGTAGACGAACCTGTTGAGGTCTTGCTTGTGTCCCATACTGAAACAAATGGCACGGGTGTTGGCGTAGGGGTACTGGTCGCGGTAGGGGTTACTGTGGGTGTAGTGGTTGGGGTGATTGTCGGCGTAATGGTTGGTGTTGATGTCGGTGTGACCGTTGGCGTCACGGTGAATGTCGGGGTGATGGTCGGAGTACTCGTCGGTTGAGGTGTCGGCGTGCCGGTTGGTGTTGGTGTTGGTGTGTTCGTCGGCGTAGTGGTCGGCGTTTCGGTTGGGGTAACGGTCGGTGTCACGGTGGGGCTACTTGTTGGTGAGGCGGTAGCGGTAGGAGTAGCTGACGGCGTATCGGTCGGTGTCGCGGATGGTGTGTGAGTTGGCGTGTGTGTCGGCGTCTCAGTTGGAGTAACGGTCGGTGTTACGGTAGGGCTACTTGTTGGCGAGGCGGTAAAGGTAGGTGTGTTCGTAGGTGTAGGGGTAGAGGTTGGTGTAGCGGTATTAGTTGGAGTCGGGGTTGGTGTCGCAGTTGGTGTAGACGCTGGGATGCTCTCCCCGAGTGCCACGCGAACTCCTCTTCCACCAGTGGTATTGTCACGGGCCGCGCTTATCGAGGCGGCGCGGGTTCGATCGGAGATTCGCGCGAGGGGAGCCGCGTCGTACCAGCTTCCTCCCCTGAAGCCAGCTCCCACTCCAGTATCCGACGGCCACGAACTCACGTTAGCGCCCCCGAACGCATTCAAGATCCCGTCACCGTGACGGGCCCCATCAAACGATCGACCTGAAGCGTTCGCAAGCGTCACTACCCTGTCCCACAACGAGCCAGATAGATCCATCACCCCATAGTACCCAGCGCCAGACGCCTCTCGGGTTGATACCCCATACCCAAAACTTCCTACCCGTAGTGGACCCGGAACTCCAGGGGCGTTCCCGAAAGAGATGTTCGCACCATTCTGCGCTCGCTCAGTGCTTACGCCAGCGTTAGAGATGCTGGAGGCTGGTGTTGCCGATATATCTCCCCAAGCATACTCACCAGAGACCGGGGCGAGGGGTCCCCGCGCCACCTTCTCAAACTCAAGCTCGCTCATCGGACGAAGTCCTGCCCAGTCGAGGTACGCGGCGACATCGCCCCATGAGAGGTAGCTCATGCCCACGTCACGGTACGTTGCTCCGCTACCCTGATGATCCACCAGGGTAGCGTCACCGCCTGTCCAACTCACGTTGGTGCGATTGGTAAGGGAGTCACCCTTCACGGTGGTGACATCACGACCACTTTTCTGTGATGTGGTAAGACTATTAAAGAACTCGACCCACTGCCCCTGGCTGATGTGGCTTTTCATGATGTAGAAGGGGGCAAACCCCTTCGGATAGGTCGATGGAAGGGTGTAGGCAGAGCCAGCGGAATCTCCGTCCGTTACTGATGGGTGGTAGTAGATTGGCGCGGATTGACCAGAGCCAGCACCGTTACCGCTGCTATTCTGGACGGTGAGAGACGCCTCTGTAGTTACGTACCACGGATCGGGGTCAGAGCTTCCTTGGACGAGAGAACCCGCTGAGGTTCCGTTGTCTCCGGCATAAAATGGCGCCTCGGGCACGTGTACCATCTCAACAGCAACGACCTTGATCTCTACGTTATCGGTTATTGAGACTCCGTTCGCCGCGTAGTTCCACGACAGTGAAACTCCAGGGGCGGTGAAGGTCCCAGCGCCTGGGTTACGTCGGTAGATAAACGCCCCCACACCCGGGTTCGTTGAGATGTTAAACGGGGAGCTCGTGTCGGCGAGCCCGAGCGTTATCGCGGCGAGTGAGGGAACCGTGTGCCCCGTCTCATTGAGCTTTGCGTGATTCCAGTCCCCACCGCCAACTCGGTATTTTACGAACACCCACGCCGCGTCCCAGTTGGTAGCGGGGCTATTTGAACGCCAGGAGTGGCTCCACGAGATGTCAAAGTGTATCGCGGCCACTCCAGTTTCGGTGTTCGGTAAACCTACCGTCACGTTCGTCACCGTGACGCCGCTACACCATCCGTGGCGAGCACAGAGAAGCGCTATCAAGCATGCCATCAGTAAGAAAAAACGCTTCATTACCTTGCCTGCGGTGGAACCGAGAGAATTACAGGAAAATCGACCCTTTAGTGGGTAATGCTTAGGATGTGGCGCTGAATACATAAGGTGCTGTAATCACAAGGGGTAGCTTGAGATACGCCGTAGCTCCCCAGGCGCGCGTGGCACTATTCGGTTCGTGGGTAAGGTGTCATAAACGACCTTCGTTGTCGCTAGAGGTAACGATCGAGTGATATCAGCTTGTTGCGCTTAAGAAACGGGAATGGAGGGAGAGTGAAGGAGAGGATGCCCCTGATTGCGTCGGTTTAACCGGGGGCGGGAGGTAATCGGTGGATCCACTACCAAGCGGGAGTTTGGCGATGATAGTGGGCACTCAAGCGAGAGAGAATCGGAACTGGAGGGTGATGCCATCAACGTCGACCGCGGTGAGGCGACGAGAAATCGCCTCACCGATGCCGCGGCGCGGTCCTAAAGAGACACGTAACGAAGTGCCTCTCGTTTCGGTATCGCCGCGGCGTCGGTGTGTATCATCGAGAGCGTTAAGCCCTCGTGGCACGACACTTATGAAGCGAGCTTAACCTGAGCGAGCCCAGGAGTAGCGAGCTTCTTAGCGCCCTTGGAGCTGGCGAAGAAATCTTCCGGAATCTCTCCGATCAATTTCTCAACCGACTCGCGCTTAACACGCCAGTCAGAGCCGAGCTTGAAGCCCTCGATGGTGCCGGCCTTGATGAGGTCGTAAACCTTGGGTCGGTGGATGCGAAGTAATTTAGCCACTTCCTTAACCGTCAAGAGAAGCGGTTGTGGTACCTGTGTCATATCTATTCCTTTAACAACTACTACCGAAACGTTATGACAACCGACGAATCGATTGACAGAAGGGTTATGGTTTGAGGCTGTTC
>JAIXPR010000410.1 GCA_027486155.1 Pseudomonadota bacterium
CGTTCCCTTTCGCGGTGAGTACTACACCCTTCGAGAGTCAGCTCGAAAGTTGTGCAACACCCTAATCTATCCCGTTCCCGACCCACGCGTCCCCTTTCTCGGCGTTCATTTTACGAGGCGATTCGACGGAACCGTAGAGTGCGGTCCGAACGCGGTGTTGGCCCTCGCTCGTGAAGGGTATTCATGGCGCGACGTTAACGGGCGCGATGTCATGCGCATGATCCGGTTTGGTGGATTTCGTAGACATATCACCCAAAACTGGAGGGTAGGCGCTGAGGAGATATTCCGTTCTCTCTCAAAAGCAGCGTTCGCGCGAGCGCTTCAGAAACTGGTTCCAGAGGTTACGGGGAAGGATCTCATCCCGGCTGGATCGGGTGTGCGCGCGCAGGTGGTGCGCCCTGATGGTTCACTTGAAGAGGATTTCTCGTTTAAAGAATCGCCCTATGTAACGCACGTCCTCAACGCGCCATCTCCAGCCGCGACAAGTTGTCTCGCGATCGGAGATGAGATCACCCAGCGCATACTGACGAGAAAGTCGTGAGCCTGAATGACCCGGCAAGGTTCGGTAGGGCCCGCGTCCACGCGGGTCGTATCATTCGCCCGCCGACAAAGCCTCGATACCTCCAATCGTCATACGGCCCGCCGGGAGTCGGGCCCTACCAATTGAAGGCGTGTGCCTCTAGGTACGCCTTCAACGTTCAACAAATCCCAGGTTGAATTGGGTGAGAATGCCTCAGTGACTCAAACTACTTTCAACTTCTCACAAAAAGAGCTTTTCGATCGCCAACCCCACGCCACCCTGATCAACGGTGGTCGTGATAAATGACGCGGCTTCCTTCGCGGCAGTGACGCCGTTCCCCGTAGCCACTCCAAAACGCGCCGCCTTCAGAAACGCGTAATCGGCCTCTGAGTCCCCAAACGTCGCCACAAGCTCAGCAGAGCACGTATTGATGCGCAAGAGCTCCTCAAACGCCGCCTCGCGAGTCGCCTTCGCGTCTACGATGTTCGCGAACACGATATCCGGATGCACCGCGCCATAACTGTAGGTAACGGCGATCCCTTCGATCCGCGCCAACTCTCCGCGCAACCTCGCCTCGCCCTCACCCATCGTCGACATCATCACCGCCTTGATAAGTGGCGTGTGAGCCGCGAGTTGTCGCAAAGGAGTGATAACGGCGGGCCTGCTGCTGTACTGCTGATGAATCGCAAGCTCCTCAGTCAACCGCTCAGCAAAGAAGTCCTCTTCGGTGTAGAACTCGAGGTGGTAGCCGCGATCTGCCGACAGCGCGAGAAGCTGTTGAATCGAGGTATCCATCAAATCAACACGGTAGAGGACCGTTCCAGAGGCGACATCCTGTATGAGAGAGCCCGCGAAAAACATTGAGGGGCCATCGATATCCAACTCAGCTCCGACTTCACGGGTAGCGAAACTCGCCCTTCCGGTCGCGAAGCCAACACTCACGCCAAGCTTCTTGAGGGCCTTGATAGCTTCCTTCGTTCGAGGGGCGATGGCGTGATTTCTCCCCACGACCGTTCCATCGATATCGAAGAGGGCCGCCTTCAGGGGAAATGGAGCGCCAGCAAATGATGTGCTTTCGGAGATATCGTAGCGAGCGCCTGGGAGAATACGCATTTTTTCCGCGATTTGCATGCGGCCAATCTACTACGTTTAATCCGTTCCTGAAAGCGCCGCTCGGATTACCGAAGGAAGGAAGCCAACCCGACTAGCACTCTTATTTTGGAACTGCCCCCGTAAACGTGATCGTGCTCGTAAACGTTCCCGAAAATGATGGATTTTCTTCGGGTACGTTCACGTTCACATTTACAAGCAGGTTCACGTCGAGTTCTGGTTCATTTCTCGCTCTGCGCACCTTTTGGCGCAGGAGTTGTTAATCCGTACACCATTTAGACCCCTCCTATTCAAATTAGCATACTCGTGAAAAGCCCACACAAGTGGGCACTTTCAAGGGAGCTATCATGGAGACGAATCCTCAAGCAGCAACAACACCTCAACTCACAAGCGATGCGACGCTGACCGCCCCCCCCGTTCCAAACCTGTCAGACCGAATTGAAGCTTTGAAGCGAACGCTACCGGAGCGCTTCGAACCCTTCTCGGACAAATACTTCTTACGAACGCATGAGATCCTTAAAGCCGAAGGGGTCAATCCCTGGGTTCGCGCGCAGGTATTTATCCGTAAGGGGCCCGGTGAGGTAGCGGGTATTGAGGAATCGCTGGCGATGCTGGAGCGATTCACTGAGCTCAAAGCTCACGGGGGAAAGGTGTATGCCCTCCCGGAGCGGTCACCGTACAAGCCGAAGGAGACCTTGATGGTTATCGAGGGCCCGATGCAGGACATCATCGCCCTTGAAACTCTGTACCTCGGCGCTCTTACCTCAGCCACCACTCGCTTAAACGATAAGGTCGAGAAGGTAGATCTCGCGGCGGCCGAGAGCAACATGCGTAAGGTCGTTGAACTCACTGGCGGTCGCCCGGTGAGTTACTTCGGGGCCCGTCACTGGAGTTACACCGAAGACCCAGCGATAGCGTACGCCGCGTATAAAGGTGGGGCAACAAGCTGCTCTACCGATGCCGGAGCCGCGACCTTCGGACAGGTTGGCCAGGGTACGATTCCACACGCCTTAGAGAATATCTACGCATGGAGGTGTGGCAAGGAGAACGCGGTGGTCGAGGCGACCCTCGCCTTTGATAGGGTGATCGACCCTGAGGTGCCGCGCATCGCGCTCATCGATTACAACAATCGAGAGCTCGACGATTCGGTCGCGGTAGCTGACGCGCTGAAAGGCAAGCTCTACGCGGTGCGGGTTGATACCTGCGGAGAGAATGTAGCGCAGGGGGCGCTCATCTCTCCACGATGTGAAGAGGCGGAAGCGTGGAAAGCGCAAGGAATCCCCTTACCATCAGAGAACTCGCCCGAAGCGAGTTTCTGGTACGGCACCGGGGTCACCGTCACGGGTGTCTACGCCCTTCGTAGGGCGCTCGATCAATTCGGTCACAAGGACGTGAAGATAATTCTCACGAGCGGCTTTGGAGATCCAGCCAAGGTACAAGCTTTCGTGGACGCAGAGAGAACTCTCGGCGTGAAGCTCTTCGACGC
>JAIXPR010000277.1 GCA_027486155.1 Pseudomonadota bacterium
CTGACATGTTTCTGTCGTATAACGCCCCCCTTATGCTTCACGGGCCGAAAGATAAGCACAACGTAAATATGCGATATAACGGGTGGTTGGCTCGTAGTGTGATGGCAGCCGTCCTCTACTTTGGAGGGATGGTTTCCGTATGCAGATCGCAGGACCTTACCAACCTCGGTGGGGAACTCTCGACGGACATTCCCGGGCGCAACGCGATTCAAGCCGCCGCCCCGAACGTCACCGATATGGCACGGGTAGGCGCGCAAGCATCTGGTTTTCCCCTCTTCCATCGCGTCACAACACCTAAACAGGGACTCGGTCCGTCGTTCGCTAACTCCTCGTGCGCGGGGTGTCACGTGCAAAACGGCAAAGGGCCAGCTTCCTTCGGGTCGCCCTCTCGTCACGGCAGCTCGATGATCGTGAAGCTCAAGCCAAAAGGCTTGCTACCGGACGGAAGCGCTCCCGAGGTGCCGGGCTTCGGCCGGCAAGCGCTCGATCAATCGATCTCTAGACCTATCAAGCGCACCCTGAAAGTTGTCTGGAAGGAGGTGCCAGGCCGGTATGCCGATGGAACACGATACTCATTGCGTAAACCAAAGGTGGTCTTTCCGAGATCGATGAAGGTCCCGCGTGGCACTATCGTTTCTCCTCGTATGTCCCCTCCGATGTTAGGAATGGGACTCTTGGAGGCTATCTCCGCGAGCGATATCGTTCGACTGAGTGACGCGAGAGACTCAAATGGAGATGGGATCTCAGGTCGGGTGAATTGGGTTAAGGATCTTTCCACGGGTTGGTATACCGTTGGTCGATTCGGTTTTAAGGCGAATCATCCGACGGTTCTTCAGCAATCGGCCGCGGCTCTCTACCACGATATGTCGATAACGAATCCCCTGTTCGGCGCGGACGAGGGGCGCCTCGAGGCCTCCCTTGATGATCTGCATCTTTTGGCGATCTACCTACGCCTGGCGGGTGTTCCCAAGGCTCGTTCTCAGGCCGATCCTTCGGTTATAGCCGGCAAGGAGATATTCCAGCGAATCTCGTGCGATTCATGTCACCGTATGAGCATGTCGACCGGTGCGCACCCTGATCCTGAGTTGTCGTACCAAACTATCCATCCTTTCACCGACCTCTTACTGCACGATATGGGAAGGGGGCTCGCGGATAATTGGAATGAATTCTCCGCGACCGGCCGAGAGTGGCGTACGACACCGTTGTGGGGCCTAGGATTCGTGAAGAAGTTGGGTGGGAATCGAGCGGTGTACCTTCACGATGGTCGCGCGCGTTCCCTTGAGGAGGCTATCCTATGGCACGGAGGGGAGGCCGCGGCATCTCAAAAGGCCTTCGTGGCCCTGCCACAAGCTGAGCGTCGTTCGCTTATCGATTTCCTCAATTCTCTGTAGTGAACTTTCTTCCAAACACGTTTCTGAGCAGTAATCCGAGTGATGTCAGCAAGCACACGAGGATCACTGGCTGTACGGGCATAGTGTAGCGGTGCAACCACAACATGGTACCCAGTATTGTCACATAGTAACCGAGCGAGATTACGCAGAGGGTAGAGATTCCAAGTGCCCATCGCCAGTACCGACGCGCCTTGGCCACAAGCGCGCCCGTGGTAATAAGACAGATCGCAATGAGCGGAGCGTAGTCAACCAGGAGCGTGCGAATGCCACCACGCAGGAAGAGACGATATGACTGAGGATAGCTCTCAAGTGTGCGAGTCGCGAGTTTGGTCACGTGGATGTCGTTGGACGCTCCAAATATGTTAAGCCCTCGGACGCTTGTGGAAAAATTCGAATGAAAGATGTGATAAAAGGGACCTTCCCACCGGTGAACATCGTGCCCGGAAAGGTCGTCTGAACGAGCCGTAACGCCATGTTCGTTGATGAAGGTAATAACGCGGCGCTCCATCTCCGTATCCTCCTGCTTGATCGGAATAGGTCCGAACGACCGCGCGGTCGCGAGTAGATTCAGACCCTCATATCGTGCAAATGATGCCGAGCCAGTGCGAGAGAATTGTACGACTCCCCACACACAGAGCGGCAATAATCCGATACTTATTGCGGTAGCGGTCACTCGCCGGCGGCCAGGTGGCGATTGGAGAATCATGAACGGCAGAAGGCAGAGGAAGGGAAGGAGTGCGGAGCGTGTTAGGACGGCGAGTGAGAGAAAGAACGCCGCCAAGAGGGAATTTCGAGACGACGTGGCGGTTATCCACGACAGGTAAAACATGCATGCCGTGAAGAGACAACACATTGCGAGCCATTCGCTCATGATGCCCCACGCTACCTGCTTCGCGGAATAGAGCGAGAGTCCTACCGCAAAAGCCGCTAAGTGAACTGGCGCTGTGCGACGCAGGAGGAACGGAGAGAGGATGAGCACACATCCTCCGAGAACCACGTGAAGGAAGATAAGGGCATGGTCTAGGTGCTGTCCGGGAAGAGAGCGAGCGATACCTACCAGAAGGGGGAAGAGCGGGGGTCTGAGGAGGGGCGTGTGCGATCGCTCCTCATGCGTGCGAGACCCATCACCTGAAAAGAGCTGCTCAGCCATCTCTCGATACTGATCAGAATCGACGATGAGGGTAAGCACTGGAATCGGGGGGTAGGCGAGCGCAAACACCGATAATGCGACTATAAGGCAGAAAAAAATGCCCGATGGTGTATGAAGGGGAGGAGTGTGAGGGCGCGAGCTAGTCATACCGATGTGTGCTCCGGTATACCCGCTGACGTGAACGATAGACAACAGAGAATTGACGTGAGTTGTAACAATCCAGCTCTAGCAGGGTGATGAGCGCGAAGGAGGCAATCTCCGCCTCTATGCGGGAACCCCGAAAAGCCGATCGAGAATAATCGCGCACGCGGCTCTCACGGAGAGATGGTTGTAGGCCGTTGGCCCGTTTATCGGCTTCAGGACGTAGTCGGCCCGCGCCATGAGCTCATCGCTCATTCCCCATCCGGTGCCAAACATGACGAGGTACGGATGCTCGCTCCGCCCCATGGTTGCTTGCATGTCGCCGTAGCTGATTCGGTCATTTCCGTCGCGCGCTGAGGTCGCGATGAGCTTGGGCAGTTTGCCGCTCCGCCGCTCAATCTGCATGATGGCCTCATCGAGATCGGAGACGATTGAAAGCCTGCCGAGAGCGTCCTGCCTGTTCGGATTGTAGGTCGAGCCGAAGCCGGTATCCCAATGCTCCTTAATCGTGCGCACGAGGGCTCTCATCGTCTGCGCTGGGTGTACAACAAAGAAACTTTGAGCTCCATACGTGCGACAGCTACGAGAGATGTCATGGGTGTCGATTAAGGTAACCGAAGTGGTCACCATACTACCGGTTTTATCCACCATCTTATCGTGGAGAAGGGCGACGTAAAAATCGGGAAGAGTGCTCATGCGATTACTTCTTAGGAATGCCTTGTAGACGAGCTGTTTTAGCGTGTGCCTCTTTCAGTCGCCACTCGGCGATAGCTTTATGATTACCGGAGAGAAGGACCTCAGGAACAACGAGTTCGCGGAACTTTTCTGGCCTCGTATACTGCGGTGCCTCCACTACTGAGCCATCCGCGAGGTCTGGTGAAAACGATTCGTGCGTCACTGATTCGGCGTTATGGAGTACTCCCGGGCGTAAGCGCAACGATGCCTCAATGATCAACATCGCTGGAACTTCGCCGCCCATGACAACGAAATCCCCGACAGAGATCTCTTCGTCGATGGCGAGGTCGATCACACGTTGATCGATCCCCTCGTATCGCCCGCACACTAAGGTGACTGAAGGTCTTTTGGCGAGTTCCTGAGCTTTCTCTTGGGTGAAGCGCGTACCGCTAGGAGAGAGAAGCACCACCCAGGTGCTCGGGTCGCGTTGCCTGATCGACTCGATGGAGGTCACAAGTGGCTCGGGGAGCATGACCATACCCGCGCCACCGCCGTACGGGGTGTCATCCACCTTGTGGTGAGGAGGAGAGGAAAAATCGCGGATATTGGTTATCGTGGCATTAAAGAGTCCACGCGTTATCGCTTTTCCTACGAGGCTCGTCTTCAGAAAGCTCTCGAATATCTCTGGAAATATGGTGAGTAGGTTAACGTTCCACACGTTCGTACGCCCAAAGTTTCGCACGCTATAAAAAACGCGGTAGTTTCCATAAGAGAAACGTACCGCGTCTTTCCTGGCAATCTCTTTGGAGATTACTTCTTCTTGGACTTAGCAGCGCGAGCCTTACGAGCCTTGCGAGCTGCCTGGGTCTTCTTAACCTTGTGCTCCTCACGAGCTTCAACGAAGCCGGGGATTGTGCGCTTGATGATCGAGCGAACAACCAACGTTGGGGTCGCGCCAGCTTCCATCCACTTCTTAACGAGATCCTCTTTGAGGGTGATACGAGCTGGATTGTTCAGCGTGTTGTACGTACCAATAACCTCAAGGAAACGACCGTCTCTCTTTGCTTGCTTATCAGCGGCTACGATACGGTACACAGGGGATTTATGTTTCCCAAGTCGAGTGAGACGAAGAACAACTGCCACAGTAACTCCTTAAAACGGTTCCAAGAAAATAGGTGGAGAGCTTATCGAAAAAAGAGAGGTACGTAAAGGGGACCCCGGGTTTCCTGGGAGTTCACTGCAAGGTGATATCTAACATGCTGAAATCATTGATGCGCATTGCCGTCTATGTCGTGAACGTGCACGTGATACGCCGGGTGCGAGCACCTAAATGTTCGAGAGCCCCTAGCGCTTCCCGAACATTCCGCCGAGGTTGCCGAGTCCCCCGAACGGTCCTCCAGCCCCACCACCAAACAATCCTCCAAGACCGCCAGGTCCCATCTTCATGAGTTGCTTCATTACCTTTCGCATCTCGACGAACTGCTTGACGAGCTTGTTGACGTCCTCGACCTTGGTGCCAGATCCGAGCGCGATGCGGCGGCGACGACTTCCATCGAGGATCTCGTGGTTTCGTCGTTCTTGCGGTGTCATCGATAGGATGATCGCCTCAATCCGTTTGAGTTCTGCTTCCTGCTTCTCTGGATCGACTTGTTTGGCAATCTTATTTAGCCCGGGAATCATTCCCATTAACGAGGAGATGCTTCCCATTCGCTTAATCATCTTGAGTTGATCGAGGAACTCCTCGAAGGTGAATTGATCCTTCTTGAGTTTCTTCTCAAGGGCGACGCTATCCTCAAGGGAGACCTGTTCGACCGCTTTTTCGATCAGCGTAAGAACGTCACCCATTCCGAGAATACGGGACGCCATGCGCTCGGGGTGAAATGCCTCAAGCGCGTCGGACTTCTCGCCCGTTCCGATAAATTTGATGGGCTTTCCCGTCACCGCGCGCATCGAGAGAGCGGCACCGCCGCGCGCGTCGCCATCAAGCTTGGTGAGGATGAGACCGGTGAGCGAGAGCGTCTGGTCAAAGCCCTGCGCAACGTTCACCGCCTCTTGTCCCGTCATCGCGTCAGCGACGAGAAGGGTTTCGGTCGGCATGACAACCGCTGAGATCTGCTTGAGCTCGTCCATAAGCTCGGTATCGATCTGGAGACGACCGGCGGTGTCGATGATCATCACATCGCACATGTTCTTGCTTGCGTAGTCGCGAGCGCGAATCGCGATATCGACGGGCTTGTCCCCAGGTTGCGTGTCGAAAACCGGGATGTTCAGGTTCTTGCCCAACGTTTTGAGTTGGTCGATAGCCGCCGGACGATAGATATCCGCGGGGACGAGGAGCGGTGAACGCTTATAGGTATCGCGCAAAAGGCGTGCGAGCTTCGAGGCTGTGGTGGTCTTACCGGAACCTTGAAGTCCGGCGAGCATGATGACCACTGGAGGGGAGGAGTGAAGGTTCAGATCGGCGAACTGGTCGCCCATCGTGCGCTTGAGCTCTTCATGAACGAGCTTGATGATCTGTTGATCGGGGGTGAGGCTCTTAAGAACGGATTCCCCTACGGCTTGCTCCGTGACACGGGCGCAGAAATCCTTCGCCACCTTGAAGTTCACATCCGCTTCCAGAAGCGCTGTCCGCACCTCCTTCATGACAGACTCTACATCGCTCGCGTGGAGAACCCCGCGACCGCGGATTTTTTTCAGGGCACCGTCAATTTTATCGTGGAGGAAGTCAGAGATGGCCATAGTGTGCCTGAGAGTCGGGAAGGGTTCAACAAGGACGCTAGCGTCTTGGCCGGTATATTTCCGCCTCAAGAACGTAGCCCTGCATTGGATGAGATACCTCGTACCAGCCTGACGTGAGATATCCGACCCCGAGAGGTTCGTCCTTGGAAAGGGTGTACACCCCGTTCGAGCGGGTGTTTGGAGAGGAGTATATAGTTACCCCATCCTCGAGGGCCTGCCACTCGGTTGGAGGTTGCTCAGGCGTGATGGATGGGGACGACGAAGATTTCGACCGCACAAGCTCCCGTTGAACCGGCGAATCGTGGTCCACCGCAAATGTATCAGGCTCAAACTGGGCCGGTCGCTCTCGGGGTAGGCGCGGACCTAGACGTTGGGCTACGTGGTAGCGCTCCGTCGCTGAAGGGAGAAGCTGTCGTAGCTCCTCTATCCGTTCATCGTTGGCGGGGTGCGATGAGAGAAAGGTGGGGATCTCGGCGCCGGCCCCCTGTTGGTCCATAGTCGTCCACAGGCTAACGGCGTTGTTCGGGTCGTAACCAGCGTCCGCCATGAGGAAGAGACCAATTTGATCCGCCTCGTGCTCTTGGCGCTGCGATTCGGGGTTTACGATGAAGGCCTTAATAGCCTCTTGGGTTAACAGACCCGCGATCCCGCTCAGCGCGCCATAGGGTCCCTGAACGGCGACCACCTGACTCGCCACGTTGCCCCCCACATTAGCCATGATAGCACTCGCCTCCTCGGCTGGCGTTGGTTGGGTGTGATTCGCCAGAACGTGGCCCATTTCGTGCGCCAATACCGCGGCGAGCTCTCCGTCATTGTGCACGGTCCGTAGCATTCCCGACCAGACGAAGACGAAATTACCACGTGTTGCGGCGGCATTAACGACGCTGTCACCACGAAGGACATAGACGTTCCACGGGGCTTCGCTCGCTCCCGCGGCGTCCGCCAGGTTGTTGACGATGTCTCGGACCCGATTAATAGAGTCGTCGTCTCGGGAGAGGGGATAGGTCCGGGTGAGGGCAGCCAAAACTTGTTGGCCGTACTGCTCATCTTCGGAGCTTACATACTCACCCCGTGGAATCTCCCCTGGCGCCACGGGCATGCGACCCGGTCCGCACCCTGAAAGGATGGCAGTGAGGATACATATACATGAGGTCGGGAGCCATCGAGTAACCATAGTAACTCTACCACCTA
>JAIXPR010000367.1 GCA_027486155.1 Pseudomonadota bacterium
CCTGGTCGAGAAACATAACGCTCGGGTGGTGCTCACTGGCGCCCCGAAAGAGCGAACGATTATTGACCCGATAGTGGAAGGTTGCGCATCGCCCAACGTTATGTCCGTCGCGGGCAGGACCTCAATTCCTCAACTCGCCGCGATGCTCAGCATGTGTGATGTGTTGGTAACGGGAGATACGGGACCGATGCATATCTCCGTCGCGGTGGGTACCCCGGTAGTCTCCATGTTTCTCGCGTCCGCGTTCGGTTTCGAGACGGGACCGTACAGCGAGGGAAATATCGTGCTTCAGCCCGTAATCGGTTGCGGACCATGCAATCCGAACAAATCGTGCAGTAAGCCCCAGTGTCACCACATCATCACCCCTGATCTGGTCGCTCATCTGGCGATCGCTCGAGTGAGAGGAGATGTGCGAGAGGTTTCCGCGGAGCTTGCGGATCCGACACAGGTCATCGTGTACCGTTCGGGGTTTGACTCACTAGGTTTTTGTGATCTGACTCCGATCAATGGACGCTCGAGCGATCCGTATATACGGTATCGCAACGCGTACAGAAAGCTGTGGTTAGATGATATCGGTGGGCTTGAGGTAGAGGCTCCTCGGAAGCCGAACACGCTGGTTGTGATAGACGATGACCTTCAAGGATTGTCCGAAGTGCGAGGATGCGCTGAACGCGGGCAACGGCTTATGGACGATCTCACCACCTACGTTCGTGACCACGCGACACCAGCGACGCAATTCAAGGGGATAAATCGGGAGATTTCGGAGTTGGACCGCCTCATAGAGCAATTAGGACTCACCTACGGGCCTCTAGGGGCACTGACGAGGATGTTTGTATTTTCAAAAGAAAATTTGCAGGGATCCGATCCTCTGGAGCTGGCATCTCAAATGAAGAGCATTTACCAAGATCTTGAGCGACGGTGTCAGAAGTTCGCGGCTTACTATGTAACTGCTTGATACGGCGGCGAACGCAAGCGTTGAGGTCACTCTCGGTACCTCACAAGTTTGTTTTGTGGGAACAATAACTTTTGTTTCTATTCGATTTAAAGGGGAATCATATGATGCGCGTTCGTATTAATGGGCAATACACGGATATTAATTGCGCCTCGGTTCCTCGGTTCGTGGACTTGATAGAGCTTCTCAAGGTCTCAATCGATCCTGAACACATGATGACGAGTATTCTCATCGATGGTCGTGAGCTTTCGGATGAGGAGTGGTCCCAGAACACCGCGCAGCTCCGTGGAGAGGTGCTTGATGTTCAAACCGGCTTCCCTGATGCGTATGTAGCGGATCGCATTCAAGACGCTTCCCGCGTTGTTCGCTCATGCTTCTTTGAATTTCGCGACGCTCGCAAGGGATTTCAAGATGGAGATATGGTGACAGGTAATCAGCGCCTGAAGAGCGCTGTCGATACCCTTCGCGCGTTTTTCGAGTGGTACGGGACGCTCTTGCAGCTCGTGCCAACCCCGAAGCGGTCCAAACTTGATATCACACCACAGGTACAAGAGATCTCTGATACCTGTAAGAAGATATGCCAACAGCAGCTCTACCAGTCCTGGTGGGCGCTGGGCGAGAGCCTTGAGAAGGAGCTTGAGCCAAAGCTCGATAAGCTCGAGGACGTGTGCCGTCGAGCCGCACGGGACGTGCAGGCCCCCGCACCGGCCATGTAACCGGTCGGGTACTGAGAGAGACCTTAGAATTCGCCTATATCGCTTGGTGGGTAAACCTTATGTCCTGTTCATATAGACACCGTTTGTCGTCAGTGATTCCCTGCACTATCAAGATTGGGAAGTATAAGCTCCTGTAATCATATGCGTTTGCCCGACGGTTTGGGGCTGGCCGGCTTCCTTCGTTAATGGAGAGCTGGGTAGCTTCCGTGCCAAAACTAGTACCCGCAAATATCTTTGAGGCCTCCGGCCGGATACCTGCATCGTAACATCTGCATCCCAAAGGAAGGGAAAGGATTAGGTACGATGACAGGAATGCCGAGAACACAACCACCACCTCACGCTCGTGACACGGGCGTAACCCCTTTGAGGGTGGGTTTTATTACGCCTTGGAATCAGGCGTGTGGTCTCGCTACGTACGCGAAGTTTTTTATTCCTCACCTTGAGTGCGATGTGGTGGCGGTCTTCGCAGAGGATGGTTGCGAGATAGTTGGCCATGATGAGCCGTTCGTGACCCGTTGCTGGAGTCGAGTCACAAGGGAATCATCGAATGATTACGCTCGGCTTGATGCCGAAATACGGAAAGCCCGAATTGATGTTCTTCATATCAATTGCCACTCAACATTCTTTGAGCAACCCTCTTTCTCTGACCTCCTCTCGCGGTTGAGAGGGACAGGCATCAAGATAGTGGCGCACATTCATCAGCTCTTCACGAAGATCCCTCAGCATGAGGCGCTCTTCGCGATGGTGGACCGGGTGCTCGTGCACTCTCGCGAGGTTAGACTTGAGGCTATCGCTAATGGCGCCCGACCGGAGACGGTAATCGTACTTCCCCACGGCGTACAGATCCGAGAGGACTTAACCGGTCAATCTCGCGAGTCGCTTCGCGCGAAACTTGGCATTAATCATCAAGGGCATGTCCTCACAAGCTTTGGCTTTATTCAACCGCATAAAGGCGTTGAAGCCGTTATCGAAGCGGTATCGCACCTCCGCGCGCAGGCAATTCCAGCTCACGGAATTATCATCGGCGAGGCTCGCGATGACCAGCAGGCCAGCGCTACCTATCTAAAAGCTCTCAAGGATTTCGTCCATGATCACAAGCTCGACGCGAGCATTACCTTTGTGTCGCGTTATGTAAGCGACGCGGAGGTTGGGGAATACCTCGCGGCCTCCGATGTGGTAATCATGAACTATCGCTCCGACTACTTCGAGGCGTCTGGAGCATGCTCCCTCGCCGTAGGGGCGGGAGCGGTCGTCATGAGTTCCCTCGCCCCGCCAATGATGGCGTTCGGGGACGCGGTGTGGCACATGACGGGTGGATATCCGCCGGGGCTTTCGGCTGAGATTCTCCTGCGGGATTCGGGTCTGTGTGAGCAGATTCGACGAAACGCCCGCGCGTACGCTGAGGAGAACGCCTGGCCCCGAGTGGCTCGCCGAATTCAAGATATATATCTGGGACTCTTTGCCTCGGTGAAGGAGCGACCGACCTATAGCGCCGAAGTTGATGAGGCTCTCGCGGTTTCACGCTCCGCGGTTGGAACTAAGCCGACATCACGCGGCACGATGCGGGTTCTGATGCAGAATCGTCCAAATACCTTCCTGGAACGCGGAGGAGATACGGTCGTCGTTGAGCGCCTGAACCAAGGGCTCAAAGAGCGAGGGATCGACGTTACTGTGGATGTGACCGGCTCGGAGAATCCGGCCAACTATGATCTGGTCCACCTTTTCAATTTCGCCACGACTGAGCTGACAACTGAGTTAGCGCAGAAAGCAAAAAACGTTGGTGTTCCGTTCGTCGTGACGACTCTGTACGAGGATCTCCCGAACTTTCATTATCAATCACACGTGGTCGCGTTAAAGCTTCTTGAATACGTCGACCGTGGTCAGGACCAACGATGGTGGAAATCGCTCAACGTTGACCTTGGCGCGGTTGCTCCCGCTAAGCGGTTTAGGGTCGATTGGCTCGTTGAGAATGCGGCCGCGCTCTTTACGAATGGAGCGGGAGAGACCGATGCGATTTCGAGAGATTTTCCTAAAGCGAACCAGATTGTAGCGGTTCCCCTTGGTCATGAGATCGGTAGCATGGTCGGTCCAGAGCTGTTTGAGCGCGAGTATGGGGTTAGGGACTTCGTGCTATGCGTGGGCAGAATTGAGACCCGAAAAAATCAGTTAATGTTACTCAAAGCTCTTGAGGACTCCGAATTAACGGTAGTGCTCGCGGGAGGAGGTTTCTCATACCAGCCTGAATACGATCACGCCGTGCGAGCGTTCAAGCGTAAGGGGCGAACGATCATCTTGGATCGTGTCACTCCTGAGATGTTGTCATCAGCTTACGCGGCATGTCGCATTCACGCGCTTCCGAGTTGGTATGAGCTGCCAGGCTTGGTGTCTCTAGAGGCAGCAGCGCATGGAAAAAATATCGTTGTAACGAGGACGGGCACGACGGGGGACTACGTTGGTACGAAGGCCTTCTACTGCCAGCCTTGGGATCCCGATTCGATTAACGCGGCCATCACGGCCGCCTTCTATGCGCCCGTTAAGGAGGGGCTTGTAGAGATGGCTAAGAGTTTTACGTGGGATAAAGCGGTGGAGAAGACCGTTGCGGCGTATGAAGGAATGATTACGGGAACCCAGGCCGACGTTGGGCAAGTCCCACAAGTTACACCAATTGGAGGATGCTACGATATGAGCGTTGATACAAAACATGTAGAGACCCTGATTGAGCAGGGAGAGATCGCTGCCCGAGAGGGTGATTACGAACGGGCTGAAATCCTGCTTCGAGAAGCGGAGGTCGCTGACGCGACTTCGCCTCGAGTGCTCAAGGCTCGCGGCGCGGTGTGTTTGGCCCAGGGCCGAAATGAGGAGGCTGTGAGCTTCTTCGAGCGAGCGTTGCGGCTTACACCTCATGACCCGAACCTTCTTACGGGCCTTGGAATGTGTGTTGCCGTCTCGGGACGAACCGTTGAGGCGATGCCGATCTTCGAGCGCGTATTAGCTCAAGTCCCAGACCACCTGGTTGCTCTTCACCAACTCCTTGAGAGCGCCTATCAACTCGGCGCGCTCAATCGCGCTGAGAGCGCTCTCCGTCGATACCTCTCGGTGAAGCCTCAGGATACGTCGATTCGGTTCTGTCTTGCCGGAGTTCTGTATAAGGAAGGGCTTTGGTCCGCCGCCAGCGGGGAGCTCGCGCGAGTTATCGCTGAGTGTCCTGACCATCAGGCAGCTCTCGAGCTGCAAGAGATGATGGCCCGTCAGGTACCAGATCAGGTATCGGCGCACGCGCCAAAGTCGGCCGCTGTTGAGGCCTCGATGAAGGAGGCGGCG
>JAIXPR010000079.1 GCA_027486155.1 Pseudomonadota bacterium
CCTGTTCCAACGCGAGGCCCATACGCCGACACCTATGCTGAGAGCTATCCAAAATACAAAAAAACCCATAATCAGTGCCCATTGAGTCGCTACTATCTGTGTTTCCGATCCGGCAAAGCAGTCCGATGATAGCGGACTCCTTCGATGGGTCAAGAGAGTAGTTGGGATGCTCCCTAGCGCCGGCGCATGATGTCAAATCGTTGAGCCGGTTTTGACCGCCCCCGGTGAGCGGAATGCAGGCTTTGCGGTTGTAGACGTCCAGGCGTCTCGACCTGAAACACGCAGCGTCCTATAATTTTGTGCGAATGTGAACTTGGACACCGGTGAATTTCAATTGGTGCTTAGAGGAGTTGTTAGGATAGAAATCATTGATTTTTGACGTTTTCGAGGATCTGACGATAATGTCATGACTTTGATTGACCGCTGTTGGTGCTCCATGAATGTAAAGACGATTGCTCTGTCAACTCGAGTCCTAGTGATTCTTCTTTGCGTTGCGGGATATTTCCGGGAACCGACGGCTTTTGCGGACGATCGGCTCGGCATGTCGACTTTCGAGAAGTTTAAATCGTCCGCCACTAGCACCAAGACAACATTCGTCGATGATGGAGTGGTATGTGGAGAGGCGGCGGCGGGCTGGGTTCCGGGCGATTTACTCACGGAAGGTTTTGTTAGCCTCCGGCTACAAAGGCGGTCCTTGACTCAGCAGATATTCGCCGGCAAACCGGGAGCAGAAGAAGCAGGTTTACAGGAACTCAGAAAACAGCTGCAAGTCTTGAAGCAAAGGCTACTGATAGAGAGTCCTAAATGCGACATTGGCCCGAAATTAAATCCCTTCGCCGCCAATTCACGGTTGTCGCTATCTTCCCCCTCGTTCAATAGAGGGCGTTTTCTCTCCTCAGCTCATAGCTGTTGGAGTGAAGGGATACAGAACCACGGCGCTGGTGTTTCCCCTTCGATCTACTGGAAAAATGTACCGAGAGAAACTACGCATATTGCATTACTAGTGCATGACCCGGATGTTGACGCAATTCATTGGTTTATCCTGTTTAGTAGAAAAAGCCCCTTTTTTAAGAACGGATTACCACGGGGAGTGCAAACTGGTAGCACTCCAGCTATGGCCACCTACCAATCTCTTAATGACCTCGATATCATTGGATATAGCGGCTTATGCCCTGATGTTCGTGAGCAACGAAGAGTTGCTTTTGAGCTTTTTGCCCTGCGCAAAGCAAATCTCATATCCTATGGGAGGAGTCCTCAACAAATACGAAGACGGCTGAAAAAACTGACGCTTGCGAGAGCGTCTCATGTGATCTCATTCACCGGACCCACTGAGACTCCAACCTCCACCCCTACGCCTACAACGACTGCGACAAGCACGCCGACGCCAACTTCAACTCCAACACCTACTTCAACTCCAACGCCTACCCCAACATCAACTCCAGTGCCGTTAGGTGGAGTGGTTGCCGCGAGCGCTGGCTATGGACATACTTGCGCCCTCTTGACCGGCGGTTCGGTGACATGTTGGGGAGGAAATGTATCCGGCTTGCTTGGGATTGGTACTGAAGGCGGAAGTAAGCTAAGTCCTGTGAATGTATCAGAGCTAGCTAACCCGGTGACCCAGCTGGTGTCTGGACGATTTCATAACTGTGCTCTTCTGAATACGGGGGCAGTGCAGTGTTGGGGATTAAATAGCTTCGGTGCAATCGGCGATGGAACCTCCGGGGCATGGTCTCAGAAATATAAACCAGTGACGGTTTCTGGATTAGCGTCTGGAGCAATACAGCTAGCGGCAGGCTTCTATCACACATGCGCTCTTCTCAATACCGGGGGGGTAAAATGTTGGGGAATGGGCGGGCGTGTGGGCGATGGTACAAGGACCGATAGGCCAACCCCGGTTAACGTTGTGGGTTTATCCTCAGGAGTTATTCAGATAGTCGCCGATGTAATGCATACATGTGCTCTGCTTAATGACGGGACCGTGAAATGCTGGGGGTGGAACGACTACGGCCAACTGGGTGACGGCACATCACGCGCTGACCGGCTTGTGCCCGTCGATGTGGTTGGCCTGGCATCCGAAGTCTCCCAAATAGCTGCGGGTGAAATGCACACTTGTGCGCTCCTGAATAGCGGCAGTGTCCAATGTTGGGGATACAACGAATATGGTCAGTTGGGGGATGAAACTACTACCGTCAGGCTTACGCCCGTTGACGTGCTCGGATTGCCATCTGCGGCTACGGAAATATCGGCTGGATTCGGACATACCTGCTCCCTTATGACCTCTGGCGGAGTTATGTGCTGGGGCAGAAATGAATCGGGCCAAGTCGGTGACGGCACATTAGGGATATCTCGACATACGCCGGTGGAAGTCTTGGGCCTCACGACAGGAGTGGTCCAGATATCAGCTGGTTTCAGTCATACGTGTGCTGTCCGTGATTCGGGACGGATGCAGTGTTGGGGAGCTAACATAGTTGGACAACTGGGAGATGGTACCATCGCTGGGCGCAGACTTTCGCCCGTTAGCGTCATTGATGAACGGTGAACGTGTTAGGGTCCTATCTCACATGCCCTGCATGCTCTTGACGCTGACTACATTTGATTGACTCACTTTAGACAACTTAAGATCCGGCGAGGCACTTGAGGGGAAAATTCTGGTCTCGAGTACAACGCCGGGGCATTAAGTTTTCGATCCATGCCAAGCTTGTCAAATGGTAAACTCTACAAAACGCTCCGCCA
>JAIXPR010000253.1 GCA_027486155.1 Pseudomonadota bacterium
CACCTTCTCCCTGCCGTGCTCCTTTCAAACTACAAAAAGAAGGTTTTGTGAACATACAAGGGCCCGTCTCCTGACGGGCCGGGTATGCACGAACCAGTCATCGCGAGATCCGGCCCGTCAGGGGACGGGCCGTCCGGTACAATTCGCCTGACACTTCCCCATACCCCCCTGTTTCCACACACGATTCACCTCATCGCAAACAACCGAAGCTCATTTCACCGAGGTCGCATCTATACAGGATGAACCGGAAGCCGTTGAGGTGGGGCGCGGTGTTGTTAAAACACGGTTCAATCAAGAATGTAGCGCCCCTCTCTGTCAGTACCTCGATGTGAGGATGTGAAAAACTAACCAAGCTTCCAGGGATTGGACTCAAACTGAGGACTCGTTACCCATGATGACACCAGACAAAGACACCGCCGCGGATCAGAAGACAACGATCGAGCGATTGTTGGACGATGAGCAAGTACTCGTGCACATCAATCCGACAGCTCCGGGTGTTGTGATCCCTCCACATCTTTCCGAGAACCGAACCGTCACGCTTCGATTGAGTCGCTTCTTTAAAGGAGATCTCTGCCTCGATGATCAAAAGGTCACCGCCGAACTCCTCTTTGGACCTGAATATTTCACCTGCGTACTGCCGTGGGAGTGTATCTGGGGGGCATCCTCGATACGTGGACAGGAATATATCTGGGCGGAATCCGCGCCAGACGAGATCCTCGAAATGTTCCTTTCTCAACGTGATGATCGTCGCGCCGTAACGACTCGGCAGGAGCGCTATATGCCGCCCCCCGCAATGAAAACACGGCGGACCGCGACTCACCTTCGACGCGTTAAGTAATTCGATTACTCATCGACAGGCTCAGCGTCAACCTCCGGCTCAGGAGTTGGCGCCTCCTTTCCTTTCGTTGTCTTGGCTCCGATCTTACTCGGATCGAAGTCGATCACACCCTTGCCCGGAATCAGCTGAGTGCAGGTCTCAAGGCGTTGTAGCGTCAACACCGCGCGTGTCGCCGCCCCGGGAACAAGCATGATCTGCCCCCGCCAACCGACCCCATTACTCTCGGTCGTGGAAACCTTCCCCAAGATACCCATAACGAACTTCCGCATTCGACCGTCCTGCTCCCACACAACCCGGTAGACCGGCAGCATGGTATCAGCGTCAACGTAGAGGGTCTGTCGAGCGTCAAGAGAGAAGGGATCTCGACTCATCATCTCAATCCTCCACAACGCGCGAAGTGTCATTCGGACGTTAGTTGGTATCCAACCCGGAAGGTTCGCGAAACGTTCAGTTGCGAGATTAAGATCGATCGGAGAGGACTTCGTAAAATCGGTGACACCACAGATACCATTGTTCGTGGGCTGTGCGGTGGAATTCCCCTCCACCACCGGAACGAGCATCTTCACAAGCCGAACTGAGGTCGGCTCAACACCCTCAACTTTTCCAGACCATACGAAGAGATCGTCCGGCGAGAACGCTCCTGTGAATATCGAATCCGCCCGATTACTCCCCGTCATCTGTCGTACCTGACCATGTATCGGTGAGGCTGCCCACATGTAGTCGTTCACGCTTCCGAGAAAGCGAAGGGTCAACCAGGTGAGGCCAAGTAAGGGCTGAGGACTCAACGCGGAGATCTTCTCCTTGAACATCGGCTTGAGGGTCCCTGGCGACTGACCAAGCGCGGGGGGATAGATGCGACTCACAGAGAAATCAACCCGCTTCCCTTCATTAGTACCCGCACCAAAGGTGACAAGGCTTGTAGTACCGGTGAATGACTTCAGCCGCCATTGAGCCACCGTTGTGTTCCACAGGATACGCCATCCAAATGATTTAGGGTCGAAATACTCCCCCTCGCTTTGAGGCACAGAGAAGAAAAGACCGGACGCGCTTACCGGCGACGGAGCGAGAACACCTTTATCATCGACGGAATAGGTCGATGAGTTGGCGCTTTGGGCGTCCCCGAGTAAATCTCCACTCCTTGGTCGCAAAACCGCCTCAAAGGCGAACTCGTTCCGGTCAACCAAATCAGCCAATTCAGGTGGAATAATGGAACGGTACTTATCGATGTATCCCTTGGTAACGAGAGCGCCGGTCTTTGCTCCAGCTTGAAGATCTGGAAGTGGTCCACTATCTTCCGGCGCGGTCACGGGCAAGGCCACTCCACTCGTAGGAGCGAGAAGGGAGAACGCGAGAGCCAGCGCTACGAAGCGCGCACCAATAGCGTTACCCGTTCGATATGCCATTACTGAGAACCTTGGCCTCTAACCAGAGCGTTACCTGACTACAGCGTTACCTTCTCAAGCTGCTGCATGCGCTTCATGTGCATCTCGTAGAGACGCTCAGGACCCTGGTCATCGAGGATGCGGGAGCGCTCCATCAGGGTTTCCTTGTCCTCGATAAAGAGTCGCGGGTCAGCTGGATAGACCTCTGGATGGAGACCTGTATCCATCCGGATAGCGTCAACTGGGCACGCCTCAACGCAGTATCCACAGTAGATACAGAGAAGGGTGTCGATCTCATACCGTTTTGGGAACTTCTCAACGCTTGGATCTTCGTGCTCACACGCTTCGATGTAGATGCATCGGGCAGGACACGCGGTCGCGCAGAGGAAGCACGAGGTGCACTTCACATCCCCATTTCCATAGAGCGTAAGGCGGTGACGTCCGCGGTATCGAGCGGGATACGCTCGACGCTCATTGGGATACTGAATAGCGACACCTGGCCCCTCTTGAAGCTTTACCCCAAAGAACTCGAGGGTGTGCAGCCAAAGATTTTTGAGCAACTTTCCGTAGGTAATCGTGAGACCTTTGAAGATCTCAACCACATAAATCTTCTCGAGGAATGACATCTCTTCGCGACGCTTCATACCACTTCCTTTACTAACGAATGTTCAATCCAATCGGATAATCGCTGACACAAATCTAGAGCAAGAAGAGGCGACCCACCACTAACGACGTGAAATCCGCGGACGAACGGCTTCACTCGCTCAGCGACCGCCATTGCGACCTCCAGGGAGGTTTCACCCACCTTTTCGGGGGCAACGGAGCGAACCTTGTGCGCGACGGTTTCCGGAATCCTGATACCGGGCACCTTCGATATCCCCTCAAAAGATTGTACTGATTTGAACGGAAGAAGGCCAACAAAGAGGTCTATACCAACGCTCGCTGCCGCCTCAAAGAACGCACGCGCTTGCTCAGGATCAAAGACCGGCTGGCTCAACGCGTAGACAGCACCCGCCTCTTTTTTTCGCAGCAACCGCTTTATCTCCGCGTTGGGATTCTTCACGTTTGGGTTTACCACAACGCCAGGTGTATACGCCGGATGCCCCTTGAGTTCATTACCAGCGAGATCTCGCCCACCGTTGAGGGTAGCGATAAGGTTCAGCAATCCAACTGAGTTCACCTCGAACACACCCTTGGCCTCCGGTAGGTCTCCGACCGTGACGGCGTCTCCGGTGAGAGCAACGATAGAACGAACGCCGAGAGCCCATGCGCCCAGCAGGTCAGACTGCAGCGCGATAACGTTGCGGTCCCGACATGAAACGTTCACCACGGGTTCGATTCCCAAGCGCTGCTTAATGATCGCGGCGAACGCAAGAGACGAAAGCTTCATCTTCGCGAGAGCGCTATCTGTGATATTCAGAAAATCGAGGCCACGAACGCTCTCGTACCGTTTCACGATGGCGTCAACATCGCAGCCCCGCGGTGGGTTGATCTCAACACAGAGCAGCGGCCGGTCGGTCCGGATACCAGGGGGAAGAAGCCGCTCGATTCCCTTTGTAGTAGACATCACACTCAAAACAAAACACCTTCACATCTGTACGCGGCGGGAGAGAGTCCTCGTGCACCGCGGCGGGTCTTCACAACGTGGTCGAACAACCATGGGGCACAGAACCCCGTAAGTCCATGAAGATACTAACCCTATCTTATACGGGCCCATCTGGCTACCGCCTGAAGAGGGGTAGGGTAAACTTACCGATTCTTGTGCGAAACAAGCAAGATATCCTTGCAAACTCCCACAAATACGACTACCTTCATGGCCAGTTCGATGGTCTACACCACGAGGGCTGCCAGCCGTGAAGATGCGCCTCTAGGGGGTGCTCGTCTTGTACGCTGCCCTTCCCTAACAAGCTCAGACAACACAATCTGGTAGCGGGGTGTGCCCCGTCGATAGTGTGAACGCGTCTCGTAACGCGGATAACGGAAAGTCTGTTTCTTTAGTGAAAGTGAGCTTATGACGGTGAATGTTGAAGTCTTCTATTCGTTCCAGAGCCCGTATTCTTATCTGGCGCTCGACCCTGTCTACGACATCGCGGATAAGTACGATGTAGAACTCCTCTGGCAGCCATTCTCGGCTAAGGCCTCCGGTCAGCCAGTACCTCAACAAGGCATCCTCCCCGATAAGCTCTCGTACCTCTTTGAGGACACGAAGCGCCTCGCTGAAGAGCGCTCGCTCTCACTTGTATACCCAGAGAACTGGCCAGAGGTAGAGCACGATCCTGGTCGCCTCACTCGCGGAGCGCTCATCGCCAACGATTTGGGCGTTCTCATGGAGTACAACATCAAGGTATTCAACAAGTGGTGGGGCCTTGGAGAGAATCCTAATGAGGATTCCTTCATGAACGAGCTCTGCGACGATCTCGATATCGACCTCGGCGATTTCTTGAGCAAGGTTTCCTCATCAGACACCCGTGAGCGTGTGAAGGGAATCTATAAGCGTGGTCGCAAGCTCGGCGTGTTCGATACTCCGACCTTCGTATTCGAGAGCGGTGAGCGCATTGTGGGTTACGACAAGATCGGATACCTCGCTCAGCGACTTGAGAAGATGGGCCTTCGTAAGAAGTAGTATCCATCAAAGACTTTTGACCGAAGCATTATGGCGCCTCGTGAGTGCAAAGGACCTCGACTCTTCGTTGAGGGATTACGCAAGCGAGGCGCCGTAGAACCCAACTCCCTCCTCCCCCTCTCCCCCCAAGACAGCCACTACCTCAAAGATGTACTGAGATTGCCCGTGGGCGCACTCGTGGAAATTGGGGACCCGAAGTCCGGCGAAACCTTTACCGCCTCCATCTCCTCACTCGCCGAGGGCGTTACGCTCTCTATACGTGAAAAGATAGGCACAACCACGACCGATCTTGCGATTATCCTTCTCTGCGCGCTCTGCAAGGGACAGAAGAATGAACTCATCACTGACTGGGCAACCGAGCTCGGATGCTCCGAGATCATTTTCTGGCAGGCTGACAGAAGTATCGTTCGCCTAAAAAGCGAAGGGGACGCGGAAGGGAAAGCGCAGAAGCTCTCAAAAGCAGCCCTTGCGGCGGCTCAACAGAGCCGTCAGATCAGACCTCCCCGCGTGCACGTGACCACATCTCTAGCAAACGCGCTGAAACTCCTCTCACCAACGCCGCGCGATCTCGCTCTCATATGCTCTCTGGATCACGAGGCGCGACCGATCTCAACATTCCTCACTACCCATCCATCTGGCGGGAGAATCTTCATAACGATCGGCCCCGAGGGAGACCTGACCCCCTCTGAGTCCGAAACGCTGAGGAATCATGGGTTCACTGCAGTGTCTCTTGGGCGCAAGATTCTGCGATCGGAATTGGCGGCGCTCGTGGCGCTCGTCTCAGTCACAACCGGCACTTCGCTCGATTAGTTCTTCGGGCGAACTCAGAAGCCGAAGATCACGGACACCACGCAAGGGCAGCGTCCTCTTCGGGTACAGAGGTGCGCTATTTACGCTCAGGAACGACTCGCGACACTGACACCTCCCAGGCCTGCGGAAGGATCTCTTGGCACCCCAAGCCGAAGGGCTTTAAAGACTCACAATGAGAGGTCATCATGATCGGATAAAATCGTGTGGGGGTAGGAACGATCCATCCACGAGGGAGCACCATAAATACCTCCCCACCCTCAGCAACCTTTCGTGCCGTTACCTCAACAAAGAACCGCATATTCTCGGGTTCCGAGATATCCCCAGGTATCGGGATGAGATCGCATCCATGCTCACGATGATAGGAGAACGGGCTCACAAAAAGCCCGCCCCAAATGGGATCAGTGAGAAGGAACGCGTGCACGCTCCCAATGTAACCTCCGCAAAAAAGCACGGAGCACCTTCCCTCGCGAGCGGCTCGGACGTCTCGAACGTTCATAGATGCCTGCCTCCAATCTGGGCCGAAAAATCCCCATGTTCTAGTCACGAGAAAAAAAACAACGGAAATAGATAGCGAACCAAGGAGCATCCCTACCCTCTGCCACCGCGAGCCCGCGACCCTGAATAGAAACGAGGCCGCGCACGTGAGCACCGCGAAAGCCGCGATGCTATACCGAATTGAGAAATATCCGGGCGCGATAGTGCTACCAAGAAGAGCGGAGAGAAGAATGTGCAAACAAGGCACCGCAACAAGAAATAGGAACATCCCATCCCGTGAAACAAGTTTTTCCCGCCTCGCGCATACCAGAACCAACATGAAAAGCGTCGCAGCTATCACATCGCTGCGGAGTCCATTCACG
>JAIXPR010000385.1 GCA_027486155.1 Pseudomonadota bacterium
ACAAAAAAATCCCCAGAATGCGAAGGAATATGGTATCGCCCTGCCGAAAGGAATTCTCTTTAACGGCCCACCAGGTACCGGTAAGACCACGATTGCGAAGGCGGTCGCCACCATGGCGGGACTCAATTTCTTCGTGCTTCGCGCGAATGAGATAGTGTCAAAGTGGGTAGGTGAATCGGAGAAGAACCTCACCAAGTTATTTGAGGCGGCGCAAAAAAACGCGCCAGCCGTTATCTTTGTCGATGAGATCGATTCTCTCGGAAAGAAGCGGTCGGCGACGAACGCGAGTCATACGGATAATCTTCTCAATCACCTCCTTCAACTTATCGATGGTGTACTGAAAGCTGATGGCATATATGTGATCGCCGCGACCAACCGGGCTGACCTCGTTGATGAGGCGCTGCGCCGCGCGGGGCGACTCAATAGAGTAATTGAGATTCCACTTCCTGACTACGAGTCCCGTTTGAAGCTCTTTGAGGTGTACTCTCGGAAACTTCACCTCGCGGAAGATATCGATGTCGAGATCCTTGCTCGCGCCACGGACGGTAATTCCGGCGCTGATATCAAAGCGATCTGCAACCAAGCAGGCCTGCAAGCCTATCAGCGAGAGCAGGCGCTTCCTCCGAATCGTCGAAGTCAAAAGGTCTGCTCAGCCGATATAGAGGCCGCCCTTGAGATGTTCGCGATCGATGAGGAGAAGGCGGAGATGCTCCTTGAGGGGAAATCGGACGATACACCGCAACCCCTCAATGGGAAGGTCGAGAAGATCTCCTGGGAGGAGATCATCGTCGATGATGATCTGAAGCAGGAGATGCAGAGTGTGATCACGCTTCTGCGAGATCCAAGCACCGCGCTCAAGTATGGGATAACGGTGCCCAAAGGTATCCTTCTCAACGGACCTCCGGGTACAGGAAAGACCACGTTAGCGAAGGTTATCGCCAATGAGGCAAACCTCTCGTTCTTTGTTCTACAGACAGATGAAATTATCTCGAAGTGGGTAGGAGAGTCTGAGAAGAATCTGACCCGCCTCTTCAAAACCGCCGCGAAACACGCTCCCTCCGTCATTTTCATCGATGAGATCGATTCAATCGCCAAGAATCGCGCCGAAGGTAACGCGCAACACGCCGACAACCTCCTTAACCACCTCCTCCAGTTAATAGATGGAGTTGTGAAGCGTGAAGGGGTCTACATCATCGGGGCGACAAACCGCGCCGACCTGGTGGATCCCGCCCTCAAGCGCGGTGGTCGCCTCAATAAAGTTCTCATGGTGCCACTCCCTGGCCCGCAGGCGCGCGCGGCTCTCTTCTCTATGTATCTCAGCAAGCTGCCCCTTGCCGGTGGAGTTGATCTTAAGAAGCTGGTCGCCGCGACGGAAGGAAAGTGCGCTGCGGATATTCGGGAGATCTGCAATCAAGCCGGACTGAATGCCTTTAAACGAGAGTCTGGCACCGGTAGTCGTGAATACCGAGTATCAGCGCACGACTTGGAGCTTGCTGTACGGGAGTGGGTCGGTTCGGCCCCGGCTAGAGTCTAGATTACGAAGCATCAGAGAACCGCGTTTCCTCTCAGAAGCCAGCTCCTCTTACAAGCCATTTCGTCTTAGAAGCGAGGACGCGTCAATTGCCGGTTGCCCCACGTTCTAATCGGTTGAGCAGATCTATCCAAAGAGTTTCTGAATGCCTGCTCAGACCATCGGTTGCCCCGGCCCAGGTAGATACGTTTGTATTGGTTTATCGTTTCTTGGTGGGAAAAGAGGTCGTTTGCGGTTATGTATCGCGAGTTTCCGTAATAATCCGGAGCGACCTCGTTCCGAGAGTCGCCAAAGGACTCAAGGGTGTCCTCTTTGGCAGCGGGAACGCCGCAGCCGAAGGCCGCAGCCGCGTCACCGTAACACTGAGCCATCGCTGAAGAGGCGAAAACAAACGAAAGACAAAGAGCGCCGAGAACTGTTCTCATAATCCTACTCCCCATAAAGATTGGGTGTTTGCCTTGTTATGGTACACCTTATCGGTTAGGTATCAAAGCACGGTAAGAACGTGATCGTTTTAGGTTTTTCTAGAAGGTTTTGGTCCTTCTCCTTACCCTCTCTCGGATATCCTGTCGGAATCGACCTCACGTTGAGTCAAGCTTGGGCGACGTTCGTGTTTCGGTGCGCCCAACGGGAGGGATCGAGCATCCCTCAACGGAGCGAAGCGAAGTCGGGTCGCCGTTCGCAAGCGTGGTGCCATGCCGAGCTCAAGCAGTTGTGGTTAACGCGACGGTCGTAGCGCCTCAAGCACTTCACGAGGTCTTTCGGCTAATGTGCTCCAAAGTCGCTCCGAATTAAGTGAGACATCCTCGGGGCGCGCGGGCAGGGTAGGGCTAGAGATTCGAGACACTGGACGGATGAGCGAGGTGTCATACCCCAACCCTCTCGCGACGAGCTCGCCAAACTCAGTTCTTGAGAGGCGCCTCGGACCACCGCAGTGCCAAAGTCCAGAGAGTCTATGTTCCGTAATCGCGAGTAACGCTCTTGCGGCATCCACCACATGCACCGGTGTCCGGTACTCATCGGCGAATAAGGAAAGTGGGTTGCCCTCTCTGAAGGCGTTTTCCATCCAGCCAAGCACTCCCTTTGAAGACGACGGCGAGTGCCCGTAGAGGAGGGAGGTCCGAACCACGGTGTTTGATGGAGTTTGAAGAGTTGCCCGCTCGGCCGAGAGCTTAGAGAGACCATAGACGGAGATAGAATGAGGAATATCCTGCTCACTGAATCCACTCGACGTAGCCATTGCACCATCAAAGACAAGGTCTGTTGATACGGTGGTTAGATGGGCTCCAATACGAGACGCGTAGTTGGCAACCATGTGGGTGAGGGTCACATTTGCTCGCAGCGCCTCGTTTGGATCATGCTCGCACATCTCCGCGGAGGAGAGCGCCCCAAGGTGCAGTATGTGGGTGATGGCGAGCGGTTCAAGGAGGAGAGCAAGGTCGTTCGCGTTGAGAGATGAGGGGGCCGTATAACTGGCTGCGCTCGTGTTGGCATAGTCGGCGCGATGCCCAGACCTCAGCAGGAAGACCCGAGCATCCCGCCGTTGCGCTAGAAGGTCCCTACAGACCCCCCCTAAAAATCCCGACCCTCCCGTGACCAGTATGCGCATAGGGCCAAGTGTATCTCCTTAATCCAGCGTGGGGAATGACCGTCTTGGATGGGGGGTTTTTGCCTCCCTCATCAGGATAAACCAGGGCGTGCGGCAAAAAGTGTCACACCTCCTCCGGATAAAGGGCGGCTCTTACAAGGATCTCGCCGTTGGCCACCCTTTTGCAATGCCGTCACCTAGTGGGAAAAGGGGCACGGATTGCCCCAGGTGCCAAAAGGATGAGTACGAGACCATGAGATTAGAATCCGCGATGAATACGGGCCGGGAGGGGGTAACCGCTCATGGGCAGGCTATCGCCGTTGTCGGTGATAACATCTCCAACGCCAACACCGTTGGGTTCAAAAATCAGAGGGCGATCTTCGCCGACATGTTAGGCGAGACTCCTGGTGACCGGGTCGCGGGCGTCGTTTCAGGCGCTGGAGATGGCGTAACCATTCGCACAATTCAATCAAATTTTGAGGTAGGTCCTGTTCAAGGGACCGGCAGAGACCTTGATGTCGCTCTCAGCGGAAATGGATTCTTTCAGGTTGGAGACGTGGCTAACCCGCAACTTACGAGAGCGGGAAGCTTTAAGCTTGATGGCGATGGTTTTCTCGTGACCATGGATGGCCTCCGAGTTCTGGGATACACGGGCGCTGATCTTGCCACGCTCGGCCCCATAGACATGCGTAAGGTCGATCTTAATATCGTCCCGACGACGCAAACCCAATTGTTTGGAAACCTCAACAGCTCCGCCAACACGTCGGATGTGCCTGTAAATCCTCTAAGCTTTCAGGAGATAAACAACGCGGCGGCATCTACCACTATGGTTTCGGTGTATGACAGCCTCGGAGAACGCCATGAGGTGGTGTTCGCGTACTATCGTACCGGAACCAACAACTGGACGATTCAAGCATATGTGAATGGCGCAGATGTCGGCCAGGCTGCCGATGCGCCGGTGCTGGTGGGTTCGACGGACCTTTCGTTCGATTCCTCCGGTCGTTTGGCTCAAACGGGTAACCAACAATCAACCATGAATATTAACGCCCCATGGTCGACCGGCGCGGCTCCCTCCACAATCACGGCTGACTTCGGAGCGTTTACTCAGTTCGCCGGTTCGACCTTGGTCACTAATTACTCCCAAAATGGACAGGGGATCGGTGAGGTCACGGGGTACGAGATTGATGGAGCCGGCGTCATTAACGCGCGACTGACAAACGGGTTGACCGCTCGAGTGGGAAGCCTCTCGGTCGCCACCGTTGCGAATAAAGATGGTCTTGTGCGAAGCGGATCCTCCACATTCGTGGCGACTGATAAAGCTGGCGCTGTCACCGCCGGTCTTGCTGGAACCGGTGCGCGCAGCAAGCTCCTCTCGCAATCTCTTGAGTATTCAAATGTTGATATCGCCAGTCAGTTCGTAGAACTGGTTGTTCTGCAACGCGCATATGGAGCTAACTCCAAAGTAATCTCGACAGCGAGCGAGATCATCAAAGATACGATTGCGCTGATTCGGTAGTGCCGCGGCTGCTAACTAAAAACAGCCCATGATCAGCCTCCTCGCCTGTTTATACGCGGCGAGCGAGTCGCTACCACCACGTCACGTGCTCTTGATAAGGATGGAGGCGATATCGGCTGTTGAGTGAGCGTTCTTCGAACTATACCTTTTGTCGGGCGATGGACGGCGATGAGATTCCGCTCCTTTGAGGCTCGATAACACCCTATAGTTCATCCCAAAAACCTGGACTTTCCCTCCGCGCTCGTTCAATGAGCGCCTCCTGCGCTATCTTGGCGATATCCTCCTGAGTAAGTTGACCTTCGTCAGCTTGCTTTTGTAAACCACGCATGACTCGGTCGAAATATCCTGGCGGTGTCTCCAAAGAGATCGGTGTCCGAGCGCAAATAAAGTCAGCTGTGTGCTGGTGTGTAATCACTAGTGGCTCCGGATGCGATGTCGGGCGATTAGTGAACGTGATTTGCATATGAGTCCTCCAAAGAATCTTACTATGCGTTCGCGGTACCGCGAAGAGAAGTGCCAACATAGGATTTCGGAGGACTTCCCCGGAGAGCATCTCTGATTCCTGGGCAGATCCCCCCCGCGCGTGTTGTTCCGCCTCCTAGTGGGTCCTTCATGTCATCGCCTGCGGATGTACCAAGAGCTCCTCATGCGCGAGACATGGCGTAATCGTGGCGAAGACTCGGTGAATCTCACGTTCGGTCTCCGCAAGTGTTGATGACTCCTCCCTCCTTTGCGAGAGCAATTCACGCAACACATTCTGATTTCGCAAGATAGCTTGAAGTTCCGGATCCGGGGTGCCTCCAAGGAGAGCGATGTCTCGCTCGCGAAGATATCGATGAAATGCGCGTTGAACCCCCTTCGAGCGCTCTTGGTGCTCAAGGGATGTTAGTCGACCGCTCAAACGAGAGATGCTTTGGGTGATATCGACGGCGGGTAGAACTCCCAGATTTGCGAACTCTTGCGTCAGCACGAGATGGCCATCGAGAAGACTTTTAACTTCATCAGCGAGAGGATCTATATCATCCTCGGTATTCGTTAGAACGGTGTAGAGAGCGGTGATTGAACCCCGGCTTGATGTTCCCGCTCGCTCGACGAGACGGGGAAGTTGTGTGTAGACGGCGTTCGTGTATCCATGTCGAACCGGAAGCTCACCGGCGGCCAGGCTCGTCTCTCGAATAGCTCGCGCGAGTCGAGTGAGTGAATCCACGATAAGGAGTACGTTCAATCCCTGATCTCGAAGGTACTCCGCGATAGTTGTCGCCGTATACGGAGCGGTCTGTCGCATTAGTGAGGAGTCGCTGCTCGTAGCCACCACGATCACGCTCCTCTGCCGGTTTTCAGCTCCGAGTGTTTCGTCAATAAATTCCCGCACCTCACGACTTCGTTCTCCCACGAGAGCGACGACGATAGCGTCGGCCTCGGCGCGTCGCGCGATCATCCCTAACAAGGTCGACTTACCGATTCCTGCCGAGGCGCAGATGGCGAGCCGCTGTCCCTGACCGAGTCGGCAAAAGCCATCAATAGAGCGGATTCCCGTGACGAAGGGACGGGTTATCGGTGGTCTTGAGGTCGCAAGGGGAGGTGCCGCGAAGATGGATCGCGTCTCACCACATGGTATCGGCGATGTGCTCCTATCAAAGGGACGTCCAAGTGGGGATACGATCGTTCCAAGCAGTGATGTACTGACCGGCACTGTTAGATGTGATCCGATCGTCCTCACTTGAGATCCGGGAAATATCCCATCAGGCTCGTCGAACAGGGCGAGAGAGAAGTCATTCTCGTCAAAAGACACTATCTGGGCGCGTACGTCACCTCGGTCACGCGTCTTTATCCAACATATGTCGCCCACCGAACCTTGAGGTAGTCGGGCAACGATCGTCGATCCACGCACTGATACGATCGTTCCGGTTATAAAGAGGGGTGAAAATGGAGAGATCATCTCGCTTCACCGTGCTTTATGCTCTCAGTCCTAAGAGGAGCTAACAACTCCCGCCACGAGAAGGTAATGGCTCCAGCGGTCGTTTCGATAACGAAGTCGGCTTCTCTCAACGAAGGATCTTCTACCAGATGAATCGTTGGGGGAAGCGTCGCGACGATGCGCTTGAGCGGTTCCTCATAGCGAGGATGATATCGAAGGGTGAGGATACCGCTAATCTTGAGATGCTCAACGGCTTTTTGAATCCATGACTCAAGGATCTCCGGTGTCGTTCGAATATGCTCCCCGATGAGCGTTTCCACGATATGATGAGCTATGGTTGCGACATCGCCTCTGGCTTTCTCCAGCGTTGTCGCGTAGAGCTTTTGAAGCCCCTCTATAATGGCGCGACACTCCTGGACTCCCGCAAGTCTCCCTCTCTCTAATCCGGCTTGATAGCCCCGTTCGCGAGCCTTTACGCTATATTTTTTTGACCGTCTGCGTGTTTGTTGAAGAAGCTCGGCCCGTTCTCGACGACTGAGCTTGCGGATCTCTTGATGGCTCGCGAGCGCTAGTTCGAGTGAGTGCGAAGGGGGTAGTAAAGTTGCCGATATCACTGAATCCTCTCCTTGGCGAAAGATATGTGGAAGAGGTATCGCTGGTAAGGGGAAGAAGTTGCGTAGGTTGAGAAAAAATCCGGACCTCACTAGAACGAGGGGAGTCGCTCGCAGTCTCACTACAGGACTGCAATCATGACGACGCTACAGGTGCTTCGGGATTACCTGCGACGAATTCGTCGCGTAATAACGCCAAGCGAGTCGCGCATCTCCCGAGAGCGCAACACCAGGGCGATTCCCGTATAGGCCAGGGTTCCGATCGCTATTCCGGTCACGCACGTGATTAGTGGGTTCAATCCCCACGGCGCTAGCCCGCGAACGGCAAGCACCATCGTGAGAGTTCCAATGACTCCCGTTCCTACTGAGCGGAGGAACGTTTCCCATGGAAAATGACCGATCCTTACTGTGTAGGTACCGATGGCGAGTATTAGTGAGAAGCACGCCGCCATACTGGATGCGAGGGCAAGCCCTACATGTCCTTGGGCTGGTACCTGGGGAATCCATCTGAGAAGTATCTCTTGAGCGCTGATGATCCCTCGGGTAACCACAGCGTCTGAGGAAGGCACCGGGCCCATGAGGATAAGCGCTGACACGATGTACACTGAGAGGGAGCATACTCCGATCAGGGTGGGGGTTAGGGTGTCCTTTTTAGCTATGAACGCGCGCATGACCATCGAGTAGCAGCTCGATGCCCATAGTCCGAGCGCCATCGCTTGAATCGCGGCTGCGGTCATAAGGGTTGAATGATGGGAGAACGCGCCGCGCTCGAAAAGGAGAGAGGTAAGGGGGACTGCGAGAACCCAGATTCCACCCGCCATCGGCAAGATGGCAAAGCTCGTGAATCGCAGAGAATCGGAGAGTCCTGAGCGGAATTGCTCTGCGTTTGAGGTTGCCGACGCGTTAGCGAGCATGGGGAGGAGTACTGACGCGAGAGCGACGGAGAAGATGCCAACAGGAAATTGCGCCACTCGATCAGCGTAGAAGAGCCACGAGATGCTTCCCTCCGTGAGAAGGGAGGCGAGTAGGGTAGAGATGAAGATGTTCAGTTGGTAGACCGACGCTCCGATTGTGGCTGGTATCATCAAGCGCACAACCTCGCGGACCTCAGGGGAGCGAGGGTCGGCCGTGGCGGATGTGGGGAGTCCAGCTTTTCGACACGCGGGAATCTGACTCACTACCTGGATGATCCCACCGACCACAACTGAGATAGCCAGCACCATGGTTGCGGTTCGAGGGTCGAAGGGGAGCGCGAACACGGCACCAACGATCAGCACGATGTTCATGATAACCTGTCCCCACGCAGAGGCGCCAAACACCTTGAGGCTATTAAGCGCGGAGTTCAACATCGCGACGAGGCTCACGCAGATAATGTAGGGGAACATGATCCGAGTAAGTCTTATAGAGAGCGCCTGTTTCTCTGGATCTTTTTGGAACCCCGGAGCGATTACCGCGAGGATCTCCGGCGTGAAGATGATTCCAAGGAGGGTGAGAGGAATGGTGAGGTAAAGAACGAAACCCGCCACACGCTTAAACGCGGTGCGGGCGTCCTCTTTGCTACGGGCAAGCGCCGATGAGAAGACCGGAACGAATGCCGATGTCAGCGCACCCTCCGCGGCGAAGCTTCGTAGAAGGTTCGGTACTCGAAAGGCGACGAAGAAAGCGTCGGCAAAAAAGGAGGCACCGAGAAGACGCGCGACGAAAAGGTCTCGAACGAAGCCGAGACACCGACTGAGTAACGTCAGGATTGAGACGATAGCGGTGCCTCGCAGCAACATGAAAGCGCTCCAAAAACGGTACACGTGGGACTAACGCTGTGACGTGGCCCCGCTAGGGAAGCGAGGCAAAATCCCACGTGAACGTGCTCGTGAGCGTACCCGGAATGAAAACCCAACGTTTTCGGGTACGTTCACGTTTACGAGCACGAGCACGTTCACGTGCCGACCTCCACAATCAGACTACTAGTAGGTTCGGCCTCGCGTCCCCAGGTCCATCTATGCCACGAACTCGGGAATAAGGCGAGATACCGCTGTTACCGGATCATGAAGCTTCGAGCGACTCTATAGAGGTCTGACGAGAGGT
>JAIXPR010000405.1 GCA_027486155.1 Pseudomonadota bacterium
ACCCTCGTCGGATACGATCAGGAGAACGACATCGCGGTACTCAAGTTTTTGGATAAGGTGACAGGAGTTGCGGCGGCTCCATTTGGCGATTCCTCGAAGCTTGAGGTCGGTCAACGTGTGTTCGCTATAGGGAACCCCTTTGGGCTCTATCGAAGTCTGACCTCCGGTATCGTGTCATCGCTCGACCGAACGATGAAAACGGGGAACGGGACAGCCCTTCGGGATCTCATTCAAACGGACGCGGCGATTAATCCTGGCAACTCAGGCGGTCCATTGCTTGATAGCGATGGGCGCCTCATCGGTATTAACACCGCGATATTGAGCCAGTCCGGTTCGTCGGCCGGCATCGGATTCGCGGTGCCGATTAATAATATCCGCCGAATTCTTCCTGAGTTGCTCACGAGCGGGAAGGTGAGTCGACCTCGCATGGGGTGGCAACTCGTTGACACGGACCAGGGGCCGATGGTGCTTCGGGTCGCGCCAGATAGTGTAGCTGCTCGAGCTGGTGTCTCGCCGATCGAGCGCCCCTTACCAACAAACGCTTTTGTGCGTGGATATCGCGAGGAGATCGAGAGCGCCGATCTGATCTATAAGGTGAACGGCGTGAAGGTTCGGAACCGCGACGAGGTGGAGGACGCGATTCGTCGCTCTGACCGCTCGCAAAGTATTCTGCTTGTATTACGAAAGGGTGGGGTTTACGGGCGTGAACGTGAAGTCAAGGTCGTGCCGAGGTGGGAATGAAGATAAAGGTACTCTCTGACGTTGTTATTAACCAGATAGCGGCTGGTGAGGTTGTCGAGCGGCCCGCGTCGGTCGTTCGAGAGCTTGTCGATAACGCCGTAGACGCCGGAGCGACCGACATCTTCATCGCGCTTGAGTCGGGTGGGCACAATCGCATTCGGGTCCGTGATAACGGATGCGGTATGACCCGTGATGAGGCGCTTCTCGCCTTTGAGCGGCACGCGACCTCGAAGGTTACCGCGATAGAGGATCTCAATACCCTCACAACGATGGGATTTCGTGGTGAGGCGCTGGCCTCAATCGCCGCTGTGTCAAAGATTAAGCTTACGACACGCTCGAAAGACGCGAGCATTGGAACCGCGGTTACCTTTCGGGGTGGAAAGCTCGTTGACGTACAGTCGGTCGCCTGGAACGAGGGCACCGAGATGGAGGTTGAGCACCTCTTCTTCAATACCCCGGCGCGCCGAAAGTTCCTTAAATCCCCACGCTCAGAGGTGTCGCGGATTCGCGCCTGGGTGGCGCACTCGGCGCTCTCTCGACCGCATGTGCGCTACCGCCTTGTATCGGATGGGGATGAGATCCTAAACCTCCCGATTGTTGATTCGATTCAGTCGCGTGGAGCGCATGTATTTCCGGGAGACCTTACGCCGATCTCACTTCGAGAGGGTGGGGTGAAGGTGCAGGGGATGATTGGGCATCCGGGTCAGGCGCTCGCCGACGCCTCGGGATTTGTGATCCTGATCAACGGACGGCTCATCTCTGATAAGATTATCCTTCGGGCCGCGCGTGAGGGGTATGACTCAATGCTCAAAGATAGGGAGTTTCCGATCGGATATCTCTCGATAACGATGCCTGCTGAATACGTAGATGTGAACGTCCATCCACAGAAGAGTGAGGTGCGCTTCCGTCACCCCGACCAGGTATTCGCGGTTGTGCGCGGCGCTGTGCTGGCTGGAGTTCGTTCGATTAAGCGCCCGCTGATGAACGTGACTGCTCCGATGCCGCCCCAAGCTGAAGCCGCGGCGCCTGCTCCGGTGGAGTCTCCCCGAGCCGCTTTTGTCGCGCCGAGCGTTCCCCAAACTTCAGTGGTATCGGTACCGCAGACGGCTCCAATCTCACGCTTTGAGTGGCCCATACCGGCTCCGACCGCGAAGGCTCCAGCTGCTCCTGTCGTCACGCAGACTCTCGGAGGATCAAATGTCGCTGAGGAGATCGCTCCCCGGAGCTTCCAGCCCTCGTTCTTTGTCGCCTCGACACCACCACCGGCCTATGAGACCGCGACGAAGACTATCGCCAACCGAGATTTTCGCTTTCAGGACCTTCGCTATATCGGCCAACTTCTTGGGTGCTACCTTGTATGTGAGATCGATGATCGTCTCGTCGTGGTTGATATGCACGCCGCTCACGAACGTGTGAACTACAACAAGATTCGTGAGGCCCGCTCAAAGCGAGCCCTCACCGTGCAGAAGCTCCTTATTCCTGAGCGAGTCCGTCTTACGCCGGAGCAGGTTGTTGGATTGCTGGAGCAGGAAGAAGCTCTCAAGGAACTCGCGTTCGAGGTCGCGCAGGTCGACGCTGAAATCGTTGAGATTCACGGTGTTCCTGGAGTTCTCTCTCATCTTGATTCTATTGGGGTGATTAAAGATATCGCGGCTGAGCCTGTTTTGGCGGGATGGCGTGAGCGACTCGACGAGCGAATCGATCATCTCACCGCGCGTCTCGCCTGCCACGCGAGCGTGCGGGGAGGAGATGTTATCAATCGCTCGGAGGCGTACGCGCTCTTGCAGCAACTCGACGTCGCTGAAACCGCGGGAGCATGTCCGCACGGTAGGCCCGTTGTCGCGGAGTTCTCCCGCGACGCGGTGGAGCGATGGTTCGGTAGGGATAGGTAATGACCTCTCAGCCGATTCAAGCGGTCGCTGTATGTGGGCCGACGGCATCTGGCAAAACCGCTCTCGGTATCGCGCTCGCGCGGCATCTTAACGGAGAGGTGGTTAACGTCGATTCGGTTCAGGTGTACAGGGGCGCGGATATCGGTTCGGCGAAGGCTACCGTTGAAGAGCGACAGGGGGTCCCTCACCATCTTCTTGATCTTGTTTCTCCCAACGAGCGCATGAACGCGGGTGAGTACCGTGAGCGCGCTCTCTCGTGCCTGCGAGAGGTTGCTGATCGTGGAAAGGTTCCCGTGCTGGTTGGTGGATCGGGTATGTATCTGACCATCCTCTTGCACGGAATAGCTGAGGTGCCCGCAACCCCGCCTGATGTGCGAGCCGGGGTGGCGCGACTCTCACGAGAGGAGCAGTACGCGGAGCTGCAGCGCGTTGATCCCTCGACTGCCGCGCGGCTTCACGTGAACGACACGCAGCGCGTCTCTCGCGCCCTTGAGATAGTGCGAGTAACCGGAAAGAGGCCATCTGATCTTTTTGATGAGCACCGATTCAGCTCGCGCGATGTCGCCGCGTTGATGATCGTGATCTGCCGAGAGCGAGATGAGTTGTACGATCGGATTAATCGTCGGTCCCGCTTGATGGTCGACGCGGGGTTACTTGAGGAGACCAGAGGGATTCTCTCCGCGTGCGGTCGAGTGCCGGTGCTCGAAACGATCGGTTACAAGCAGGCGTGCGATCACATCGATGGGAAGCTCGCGCTTGACGACGTGCCGGGGGCGATCTCGTTGCACACCCGTCGTTTCGCGAAGCGCCAGATGACCTTTTTGCGGAATGAGCCTGCGAAGCGGGGGTGGGTCATACGGCCCGGGCCTGAAGAGTCAGCGCGGGAGATCGTAGGGTTTACCACTGAATCCAAACGCGCACTCGCCGCTACCAAAGGATTTCGGGCGATGGAGATGAGCGAGGGGGAGCTTGCTTCACGAGTTCAGGAGCGCCTTCGAACGCCGCTGGAGCGGACGGAGGTGTGGTATGTGTATTTTAAGGATTGAACCTATGCACGGTTCGCGAAGGAGGGAGGGCGACCATTCCTGGTCGCCGGAATATCGCGCATCGCAAACGGCCATCGCCTGACGTAACCACGTGGCGCGCAGGAATGCGCGCCCTCCCAGGTGCTGGAAGTGGCTGTGGTCGTTTATAAAGGCTTGAAAATAATATGTTTATTTGCCGTTTAACGCCCCCTTTGACCTACCCGCTAACCTATGGAATCATCGGCCGGCATTAATCCGGATACTGGTATCCGTAGTAGTTTCAAGGTGTAAGACGCATGAGTCCAATTGAGCACCCACTCGATTTTGAGCGACCTTTGGTTGAGTTAGAGTATCAGCTTGAGCGCTTAAAGGATGAGCTGGCGAGCGGAAACGCTGCCCGTCGTGAGGAGTACGCGGCTCTCGAAAGTAAGGTTTCTAAGATCCGAAAGGATATCTACGGTAAGCTTACCCCATATCAACGGGTCCAGCTTTCTCGACATTTTGACCGTCCCTTCACCCTTGATTACATCAAGTTCATTTTCACCGATTTCGTGGAGCTTCACGGTGACCGCGCATTCCGTGATGATCCCGCGATTGTGGGTGGAACCGCTCGCTTAGGTGAGGTTCCCGTTATGATCGTAGGCCACCAACGTGGTCGTACAACCGCTGAGCGTTTGAAGCGTAACTTCGGTATGCCTAACCCAGAGGGGTACCGGAAGGCGCTTCGTCTCTTCCACATGGCTGAGAAGTTCGGTCTTCCGGTCATCACGTTCATCGACACCCAGGGAGCGTTCCCGGGTCTTGAGGCTGAGGAGCGAGGCCAGGCTGAGGCGATTGCTCGTAATCTCCTCGAACTCTCTGAGCTTACCGTTCCGGTTATTAGCGTCGTTATCGGTGAGGGTGGAAGCGGAGGAGCGCTAGCCCTCGGTGTTGCCGACCGCATCCTCATGATGGAGAACGCGTGCTATTCCGTGATTACCCCAGAGGGGTGCGCTTCTATCTTGTGGCACTCCGCGGAGACCGCCGCGGTTTCGCCTGAGCAGGCTGCTATGGCCGCCGAGGCTCTTAACCTGACCGCTAAGGACCTGAAGCGTCTCAACCTGATCGACGATATCGTGTCTGAGCCAGCGGGTGGAGCTCATAGTAATCACAAGGAGGCCGCGGAGATATTGCGAGCCGCGCTCGTGAAGACCCTTGAGCCGCTCGCGAAGCTAAAGGTGAAGGAGCTGGTCGCGCAGCGTTACGAGAAGTTCCGTCGTATCGGAGCCTTTCACGGAGATAACTAGGAAGCCGGGTCCGAGGGACCCTCAATCCGCGCGTGTTGCATAAGGTGGTGGTCGGGAGTAGTCTCACCCCACCTTAGAACACCGGTAAAAACGTAAACAGAAGAAGTGGATTAGAAAAGAACATGTCAAAGGACGCAATCGAACTTAACGGAGTAGTGAAGGAGTGCTTCCCCAACGCATTCCGCGTGCAATGTGATAATGGGCATGAGGTGCTTGCCCACCTCGCCGGTAAGATGCGCAAGTTCTACATCCGTGTGCTTCCTGGTGACAAAGTTGTGGTCGAGATCTCTCCTTACGATCTCTCGAAGGGTCGAATCGTTCGCCGCCTCGTTGAGGGACGAGGTGGTCCGAAGCCGGGCGAGCCAAGCCCTTCATAGGTAGTACAGAGGCCGAAGCCGATGAAAAAATATCTTTTCCCCCTCTGTTTCGCTTTTTCCCTACTTGGATGTGGCGGTGGGGATTCGCCGGATTTCGCTGGTGTCTGGAACGGATCGTACACCTCGCTGCAGAACGATTGCCCCTTCGATGTGCGCGCTGATATCAACCCGCTCTTTCCGATGACCGTCTCAATCGACCAGGATAGCGTCTATACCGTTACCGCGGTCGATGGCAGTGTTGCGGTCGGAGGACAGGGAGAGGGAGAAGATATTAGCTTCCTCGCGCAGGCCCCCGTGTTTGGTAACTACGGCTCTATCGCGCCCTTCACTTGCGAGAGTGTCCTCGCTGAGGTTGGGTATCTTTCCGTGGGTGAGAACAAAGCTCGTGTAACGATGACCTACCTCTTCACCAACTGCACGGCTCCCGGTACGGACTACGATGAAGATAATCAGGTAACCTGCGGGGCGGTTTACTTCGGCGATGCCACAAAGGCTCAGTAGTAGTCGCCGTTTTGAGATTCTCACGTGTGCGTGAGAGATCTCTTAAGATTTCTTCCCCAATTCAAAGAGAAGCGAGAACGGATAGATCCCTGAATCGTGTCCATCTCCCCACCGCATGCCGAGCGCATACTGGCCGACGGCCCAGATCTCTTGAAGGTCAAGCTGCTCATCAAGCGTGTTTTGAATCACGGCTAGTCCACGTTTCTTCGTGGTTAGTGGCTTTGAGTGAGAGGTGTCTCCCCGTTGCTCCTTGCAGCTTGCGCACGGGCACTCCCGTCGAAGAAGCTCGGTTCCGATCTGACTCGTGGAACCATCTCGCCACGAGATGGTAAGTCCGTCCCGTGCGTCACGTTTAATCTCAAGAGGGGTGGGGTTCATAGCGTGATGAAAAAAAACTGTTGTCTCAAAAGGGTAAGGTTATATGATACCACTTTCGAGGTTCCGTTCTACCCGTTTGGAGGTCAGAATGGAGTATACAAACCGATTTATAGGATAAGGATACACTATGGGAAGAGGAGATGGTCGTTCTCGTCGAGGTAAGATCTTCAAGGGTTCATACGGCAATACCCGAACACAAAAGGTGAAGAAGTCTGTGCCAGCTTCAGCTAAAACAACCGCTCCAAAGGCGACCGGAGTGAAGAAGGCTCCAGCGACCAAGAAAACCAAATAAGTTCCTTGGAAGGGGGCGTCTCGGCCGTGCCTGCATGGCCCCGGTGCGCGCATCCTCTCAATGGTACTAAGAGAACCGGGCGTACTCCTCACGGAGCGCCCGGTTTTTTGTTGGGGGCCTGTCTGACAAGTAGCTACGTGGTCAGGCACTGGATGTGGTAGTGAGGCATGACAGAGTTGTGGCCCCAGATCGGGGGCCGAGCGTCGCCGTTACGCAGTTCTTTATGATCCCAAATATCAGCAGTGAGGTGAACCATTCCAGCGCGCCGAGGCTTCTTTGCGACAAGTGACTCGGCGCTCCATCCCGAACGTTCGCGAGCCCACTAACAAGGGAAGAGTGCTGACAGATCTTTGAGAACGGCAAAAATTTGAATAGATCTGGTGGGTGATGTGCGGCCTTGTTCAGGCCCAGGTCCGTTTAACTTTGTCCCTACGGGTTCGTTAGGATCTCCGACTTGTGATCGATGAAGAACTTGAAGAGCTTGGTTTCCACATCCCGTGCCGCGTGTCTGCTGTATTTCTTCGAGATGCGAGCGGCCTTGGGGTTCATCGGCCCTTGGTCGGGATGCGAGAGGTGCGCTGTCGCTGGGTTCTCTCGCATCGCTTTCCAACTCTCCTCTACGATTCGGGCTGGGTCTGTCGAGCCGATCTGATCGAGTGAAGCGATGACCGTCGTGACGTTTGGATCCTTCGCGAATTCGAGTACCCGATAGAGCCCGAACGAGCGAGATCGTTCGTTCGTCTCGTAGACAGCGAGAAAGGTTGTCTTCGCGGGGGAGAACTGTGTCGTGAGCATCGATTGCTCAATATTGCTCAAGCGCTCGCGAGAGCCTCCGAGCACCTCGTACGCCTGAAAGAGCTGGGCCTTCCTATCCTTGTCAGCTAGCTTGATACGGTAGCCCGCAACGCTCGCGGTAATTCCTGACGCGAGAAGGAGGAAGATCATAAATACGATGGCGGTCCAATTCTCCCGAATCGGGGATGTACCTGGGGATTGAGGGGGAGCGTCGAATGCGGATGCTTTACTCATAGTTCTGTACCTTCGGTCTCTTATGGCGCCATAGTTCGGAGTCGTGCCGAGGAGAATAGCTCGTCGATCTCTCGCTCAAGGCTCGCCACTCGCTGCAGCTCTTCAGGGCTTCCTCCTTGCGATCTCCAACAGGCGGCGAGCGCTCCCCGGTAGCTCGTAAGCGTGGAGAGGATCTTGGACTTGGTGGTGGGGTCCAGAGGCTCCGTGCCCGCGTATCGCAAAACATCCCTGTATCGCTTCTGTTTCGCCGCCAGCCGTGGTAACTCCATACCGTTCATCCTTGAAAAGTTTATCAAGCGGGATGATAGTCAATCCCGGCGGCTGGGGAAACCCCGCGCGTCGCCGAGGAACTAAGGGTACGTATCATGGCTTCACGGTCGCAGAGGGAAAAGAGGGGAATCACCGCGGTTTTTCCCGGTTCGTTCGACCCGTTTACGAACGGTCACGCCGATATCGTGGAGCGCTCTCTTGAGATATTTGATCGGATTATTGTCGGCGTGCTGCATAACCCTTCGAAGAACCACCTCTTTACCCAAGAGGAGCGTGTCGCGCTTATCTCCAAGCAATTCGCCCGTTACCGTGGTCGGGTCTCCGTGGTGAGCTTCTCAGGGCTCCTCGTCGAGTTCGTTGAGAGCACGAAGAGTAGGGTGGTAATCCGTGGCCTCCGCGCAGTGTCGGACTACGATTACGAGGCGCAGATGGCGTTGGTGAATCGGCGCCTCTCTCCTCGTATCGAAACCCTCTTCCTGACCGCCCGTGAGGAGCACTCCTATATCAGCTCCACGGTGGTGAAGCAGGTCGCCCTCCTTGGA
>JAIXPR010000068.1 GCA_027486155.1 Pseudomonadota bacterium
TCCTGGAAGACTCTGGATCTCCACGGGCAGTGGGATTACCTGGACGGCGAGGGAGAGCACTCGAGCCTGGCGCTCCATTACCTTATCATCTGATGGTACCAAGGTAGCGGCAGTGGCAGAGGGAGGTCAGATCTATACCTCCCATAACACCGGCTTGAACTGGTTCTCGAGGGAGAGCAGTCGATCCTGGTATTCAATTACCTCCTCGTCGGACGGCACCAAGTTAGCGGCAGTTGTAAGTGGCGGCCGGATCTACACATCGACAGACATGGGGAATACATGGACCGCAAGGGAGAGCAACCGTGGCTGGAGGTCAATTACCTCTTCGGCTGACGGCACAAAGCTTGCGGCTGTCGAGCAAGGCGGTCAAATCTACCGTTCAACAGACAGCGGTGTGACATGGGTAGCTGAGTCAAGCACTAGACAATGGCTTTCGATTGCCTCCTCCAGTGATGGCAAAAAACTCGCTGCGACCGTCCTCGGTGGCGAAATCTACACCTCTCGTCTCGAGGAGTGTGACGACGGCAACACAACCCCTAACGACGGCTGTGATGCCTCGTGCCAACGTGATTGCGGAAATGGCCAGGTTGAAGTCCAAGAGGCATGCGACGATGGCAACACCACACCCGGCGACGGTTGCAACGATTCGTGCCAAATTGAGCAGTGCGGGGACAGCGAGCTTGTCAGTTCATGGACGGCGCGGGAGAGCACTCGACTCTGGTACTCTATTACATCCTCTTCTGATGGCACAAAGCTGGCGGCGGTGGTCAACGGCGGCCGGATCTACACATCCTCAGATGGCGGGGTCTCCTGGACAGCGCGGGAGAGCGTTCGCAACTGGAAGGGTATCACATCATCTTCCGACGGTTCAAAGCTGGCGGCGGTGGTCTCTATCGGCCGGATTTACACATCCACAGATGGTGGGGTGTCCTGGACGGCGCGGGAGAGTGCCCGAGCCTGGCATTCAATCACATCGTCGTCCGATGGCACAAAGCTGGCGGCGGTGGTGTATGACGGCCGGATCTACACATCCACAGATTCTGGGGTCTCATGGACGGCGCGGGAGAGTGCTCGGTATTGGCAGGGTATCGCATCATCCTCCAATGGCTCAAAGCTGGCGGCGGTGGCCAATGGTAACGGGATCTACACCTCCACAGATGGCGGGGTCTCATGGACGGCGCGGGAGACTGGCCGAACCTGGACCTCCATCACATCCTCTGCGGATGGCTCAAAGCTGGCGGCGGCGACGTACGGCCAGATCTACACCTCCACAGATAGTGGGGTCTCATGGACGGCGCGGGAGAGCGTTCGATTTTGGACCTCTATAACGTCCTCTTCCGATGGTTCAAAGCTTGCCGCGGTTGCTTACAACCCTAGCCGGATCTACACATCCGCAGATGGCGGGCTCTCCTGGACGGCGCGGGAGAGCACTCGCTATTGGTATGGTATCACATCGTCCTCCGATGGCACAAAGCTTGCGGCCGTGGTGAATAACGGTGGTATCCATACCGGGCGTCTCGAAGAATGCGACGACGGCAACGTAGTCGATGGAGATACCTGTACCTCGATCTGTACCGTTCCGAGATGTGGCGACGGCTTCGTAAGTAGTGGAGAGACCTGTGACGATGGAAATACGACGAGCGCCGATGGATGCTCATCGGTGTGCGCGGTTGAGATCGGATACTCGTGCTCCGGTGCACCGAGTGTGTGCGCCCTCATTCCAACTGCCACACCTACCCCAACTGCGACCAGGACGCCAACGCCTACTCGAACCGCGACCCCCACCGCAACACCGAGCCCCACCGTCACCCCGACTCGAACGTTCACTCCTACGCCAACGCACACTCCAACGGCGACCGCGACACCCACCTCAACACCGAGCCCCACAATCACCCCTACTCGAACGTTTACCCCTACGCCAACGGAAACTCCAACGGCGACAGCCACGCCCACCGCGACGCCAACCCCAAACACCCCTCCTCCGCCGGTGCTCTTCGACACGGCGGTAGGTGGAGACGCTCAGATAATAACCCCATCACGTGTCATACTCCGGGGTGTCGGAGTATCTAGGCATCTCATTGAAGTTTCCGTGGACAACGTAGTTGTGGGTCGAGCTCGAGCAAATGGCAGTTCGCTGTGGGGATTCACCCTACCACCACTCGCTATCGGGAAACGCTCGATTACCGCAGTCGCTATCAACTCTGTAGGCGCTCGCAGCCAACCCTCAGCGCCAATGACACTCACCGTACTCTCCTCATCTCCCCTCGACTTCGTGGGAGCTGGTGACACAGCGGTAACCGTATCGAGAACCTCAGGAGATACCGTCAGCTACAAGACCCGTCGAGTATCAAAGGAGCGGTGGAGTGCTCACCAGATCCCGGGTCACTACGCGGTGCCGGGAGATTACGATGGCGACGGGGTTGCCGATATCGCCGCTGTTCAGCACCACGGCCGTAAGCTCGTGTGGAATATCAAGAGCTCAATCTCCGGCACTCGCTCATCCATCGAGCTCGGCTCCCGCGGGGATGTGATCCTCAGTGGATGTAAGGTTCTCTCTTCCGAGAGGGTATCGGCGGTCGCCTTCCGTCGTCGCACTCGTCAGCTCTTCGCGCAAGAGATCGGCTCAAACGGCAAGAAACTTTCGACGGTAGCACCGGTCGGAAAGGGTGACCTTCTCGGATGTGGAGACACCGACGGAGACGGTCTCGACGAGGTTATCTTCAGGGTGCCTCGACCGGGAGCGGGAGATGGAATCGCCGCCTTCGATAGTCAGGGTCGCCGCGTAGTCGTCACCGACCTTACGAAATTCTCGAAGGGTTTTGTGGTGCGTCGTTCCGATACCGAGGTGCCCCTCGTAGCGCTCGTGCAGGGCGGGTCCCGAAAAGGTATCCCTGTGCGTGTAGAGTCCCTTGCGGGAAGCTTCTCATTCCCGATGTTCTACATCGACAGTGACTCCACGATAGGCACCGGATTCTTCACCGATACAAAAGGCGAGCAATCAGCCGGGCTCCTCTGGGCACAGAACGATACACGCACCGTTTTCCGTCGACTACTCAAGCCTAATACTCAACCTGAGCGCCTCTTTAAGGTACCGCACGGCTACACCCTTACCAGAACGCAGAATATCTATCGGACAAGATAGGTGCTTCACGTAACTCGGACCTGGTGACCTGACACCGCTAGGCGCGCAACCTGCCGATATAAGTGATGAAAAGTCCTGAAAGCACTAACGACGAGGGGTCTACTTGCGACTGAAGCCTCGCACCATACCAAAGATTTTAAGTTTTCTCGGGGGATAGCCGTTTACCACCTTGAGAGTCAATGAGGCGAGTCCGCCCCTCACATGGTACCATGACGAGCACGATAGGGAGTCAACCCAATAAGGTCACAACCAAGCATCGCGTGTCACGCCATGGCTTCATCGTTGCGACGCTGCGACTTGCGACTGTGCTGGCTTTTTGTTTTTTCGCGACCACCGTGGTGGCGCACGCGCAGGCACCAACCGACGCCGACGGAGATGGGGTTCTCTTTTATCCCTCTGGGGCACCCTGCACAGCCTACGGCTACGACGAGGAGACCGGAGAGCCCTACTGCGTCGGATACGCGCCATCAGACAACTGCCCCACAGTTTTCAATCCGACACAAGCTGACCCTGACGGTGACACCAGAGGCACGGCGTGTGACAACTGCCCGTCTGTGTGGAATTACGATCAAGCGGATTGGAATAGCAACGGCGTGGGAAATCTGTGTGATTGCGGCGATGGGCGCAGGTACTCGCCAGAGGCATGCGATGATGGTGACACATCAAATGGTAATGGGTGTTCGAGCACGTGCACGGTAGAAAGTGGATGGACCTGCTCGGGGGCCAACGCGGCCTTGAGTACATGCTCTCCTGTGTGCGGAGATGGACAACTACTGGGCAGTGAGGTGTGCGACGATGGGGCGCTTAATCCTATAACGGTGTCCCCCGACAGTGGAGCCGGGCGTTTGGAGGTTGCAGACGCCGCCGACGTTGGTGGCGGTAGAGTGGTAGTGGGTAGCTCCATCGTCACCAGCGGCAGTTGGCGATTCAATGTGATGCGGCTACAAGCGAATGGCTCCCTTGACACAACCTTTAATGGAACGGGCCGTGTTACCACCGCCGTCGGCACCTATGCGTACCTCCGGGCGATTGCGGTTCAAGGGGATGGAAAGATAGTAGCCGCTGGCTACGCCACCATTGGCGGGGCACAGCAGATTACATTGATCAGGTACACGAGTGGCGGTGCTCTCGATTCCACCTTCGATGGCGACGGCATCGTATCAACGCTCGTAGGTGGCTCAAGCTCCGCGATTGATATCGCACTCCAAGCAGACGGTAAGATCGTCGTGGTTGGAAACTCTGGTAGTCAACTTGCGGTGGTTCGCTACAACACCGATGGAAGCCTTGATACAACATTCGATACTGATGGGATCGCTCTCTCGTCGGCTTCGGGAGGAAGCGCGTACGGATCCGCGGTCGCTATTCAGAGCGATGGAAAGCTCCTTGTTGCTGGGGTCCGCAGCACTTGGAGTGTGCCGGACCAGGTCGTCCTTCGATTTAATTCGAATGGTTCCATCGACTCATCGTATGGAACCGGAGGGGTCGCCGTGGCGTCTGCTGGCTCTTACAACGATTCGACGGAAGTGCGAGATATAGCTCTTCAAAGTGACGGAAGAGCGCTGGTCGGGGGCTACCACCAGTGCGGTAACGGTGACGGCTGTGAGATGAACGAGACACTCGTGAGACTCTCAACAGGTGGGGTTGTCGACGCTACTTTTAGTCCCTCTCTTGGTTATGGCACGGTCTCTCGAGTGTTCCCTCAGAGTGATGGCACTATCATAACGGTGATGTCATCATCCTTTAGTCCACATTTTAAGGGACTGACCTCATCCGGCTCCCTCGACCCTACCTTCGGCGCATCGACCGGCCGTTTGTATACCGATCTCTATCGCGACATAAACGCCGCTGTCGTGAGAACTGATGGTGCCCTCGTCGCCATTACCGACGACAACCCAAACAACAACTCCTTTTTTATCTCGCGCTACTCGACCACGGGCGCGTTATTTCCTGATGGATGCTCAAACTCCTGCACCGTTGATACGGGCTACGCATGCGTTGGGGCCCCGAGCGCGTGTGCCCTCTTTACCCCCACACCGACCGCGACAAGCACGGCGACGATTACCCCAACGAACACCGCAACTTCGACCTTCACACCAACCTCGACATCGACACCAACCGTCACTCCGACCGATACCCACACACCCTCACCAACCTACACCCCGACGAACACACCAACAGAGACACCAACCTCGACATCGACACCAACCGCCACTCCGACCGCTACCCCCACACCCTCACCAACCCACACCCCGACGAACACACCAACAGAGACACCGACCTCGACATCGACACCAACCGCCACTCCGACCGATACCCCCACACCCTCACCAACCCACACCCCGACGAACACACCAACAGAGACACCGACTTCGACATCGACACCAACCGCCACTCCGACCGATACCCACACACCCTCACCAACCAACACCCCGACGAACGCACCAACAGAGACACCGACGGCTACGCCGACGAGCACACCTTCTGGCAGCCCTACCTCAATGAGTACTCCAACTACTACCCCTCCATACACCACCACGGCGACCCCAGCGCCAACACAATCGGCTCCGCTGCCCCCTAAGCCGCTCCTCCCGCAACCGGGAACCACCGATGAAGGCCAGTTTGTCGATTCGGCCGGATTCACCCTGCAGGGAGTAGGGACACCAGGTCATCTCATCGAGATCCGTGTGGACGACGTCGTTGTGGGAAAGGCGCGGGTAAACGCCCGGTCGTTGTGGAAGTTCAGCCTGCCACCTCTCGCCATCGGACAACGGTCGATCACTGCGGTGACGATTAACGCCAAGGGTGTCCGGAGCCAACCTTCGGCGCCGGTGATACTCACCGTGCTCTCCTCCGCACCTCTCGACTTCGTTGGTGCTGGAGACACATCGATAACGATGTCGAGGAGCGTCGGTGATATCGTGAGCTACAAAACACGTAGGGCATCGAGCGAACGGTGGACTATGCACCAGATTGCGGGTCATTACGCCGTGCCCGGAGATTACGATGGAGACGGGATCTCCGATATAGCCGCGGTAGAGGAGCGCTCTGATAAACTGATCTGGAACATCAGGAGCTCCATCACAGGCGGTAGCTCATCGATAGATCTCGGATCGCCCGGTGAAGTAATCCTGAGTGGATGCAAGCTCCTCTCAGCAGAGAGGGTATCGGCGGTCGCCTTCCATCGCCCGACCCGTCACATCCGCGCGCAAGAGATCGGCGCACAAGGCAAGAACCTCTCCGTGGATCTACCCGTAGGAAAAGGA
>JAIXPR010000279.1 GCA_027486155.1 Pseudomonadota bacterium
CCACCTTACGCTTTGGTGATCACAATATCCTCGCCAAGGTCTTGAGTGAGCGGTTCGGATACGATTAGACGATCGAACACCGAAGCCTTCTCGAGTGCTCGGTTCTTCTCGGAGCGACACCCTTTACGAATACGCACGACGCCGTAAATCTGCTCGCCACACACGAGGGTCTCAATGCCAACCCGCGTTTTCTGTGGAGGCGTCAGCACCCTGATCCCTGAAGGTGTGACCCCGTCTCGCTGGAAGACGAAGGCCGAGTACTTGATGCGGTGCTTGTTAAAAGAGAGAAGGTCATCGAGGTGCGCGTTCAGTCGAGGTTGCCTCCACTCAATCGTGCCATGACACCAATCGGTTTCTGAATAGGCGAGCATAGGACAGGGATCCCGACGCAAGCAGGGGAAGAGGGGCGCGAACTCGGTCATGCTTCCGAGTAACGCGTTTCTTAGGTGCATCAGACGTCGCGTATGAAGCTGTTGTCCCGGCTCGATAATAACGAGGTAGCCACCGGGTGCGGTCTTTTCAGCGAGAGAACGTACCGTGCGCTCACCCTCGGTCGTATCGAGTTCCGCTACCACGTTCGCCGCGATGACAAGGTCGTACGTATCTATGTTGTTCGGTGCAATCGCAGGCACAACCGAGAGCTTTGAAAGTTTTCCGGCGCCCCGGTACTGAGAGAGGAGGCGCTCCGCCACCTGCCGCATGTATCCTGAGTGTTCGACGCAGGTGAGACGGATGGACCTATCGAGCGCCGTAAGAAGCGCCAGTCCCGCCGTTCCCGGTCCACTTCCCACGTCGAGAACGGATATCTCGTCTCGTACAAAGGAGAGTGAGGGAAGGAGATGCAGCACCTTCGCCGCGTTGATAACCGTGTAATAGAGCGCGTAGGCCTCAGCCGAGCGAACGCTCTTGATAGGGGACGCGAGCTTAGAGCCGACCTCGTGGGATACATAGGAGGCTGACATTGCGGATAGCTCACCCAAGAACGGAGCGAGCTCCTGTTTACTCACCTTTCCGGCAAGGTGTTGCGCGGCGCCCTCGGGCGAGAGAAGTGTCGCGGCGAGGAAATCCTCAAGTTGTTGAATCTGTGACATTGAAAGGTAAGCTCCTTGGTTGCTCACAAGTGTACCTATGAGGGGACCGTTCGTCCAATAAACACGGCGCTTCTTGGCTGAGCGTTGCCCTTGCGCTCGTTCCGGGGTAGGAGTTTCCGTATGCGGTACAAGCTTGGCATTTCCACCTGTCCTAACGATACCTTCATGTTTCACGCGCTGCTCGAAAAGCGGGTGAGGTGTAATGGCTTTGAACTCGATATCGAGTTGATGGATGTGCAGCAGCTCAATGAGGGGTTAGCTCGGGGGGATGTCCATTTCTCCAAGGCGAGTTGCTTCGCTGCCGCTTCACTGAGAGATCGCTATGAGCTATGCCGCTCGGGCGCCGCTCTTGGGTACGGCGTAGGACCGCTCGTGCTGGCACGGCAGGGCATGCCTCACGAGATTACTGAGGGGCGTGTACTTGCTCCCGGCAATATGACGACTGCGTACCTCCTGTTCCAGCATTTCTTTCCGAACGCGACCACTATTCATCACGTTGTATTTTCAGAGATCATGCCCGCCCTTGAACGTGGAGAAGCCGACTACGGTGTCGTCATTCATGAAGGGCGTTTCACGTACCAAGAGAGTGGCCTTGCGCTCGTCGCTGATCTCGGGGCGTTGTGGGAGCGGGAGTTTTTGCTGCCGTTGCCGCTTGGGTGTATCGTCGCGGATCGCTCACTCCCCCACGAACATCGAGCGGAGTTCTCTCGCGCGGTAAGGGAATCGGTTGAGTACGGCTACGCTCACAAAGATGAAGCGCTTCTTACTATGAGGCGTTACGCGCAGGAGCTTGAGGATAGCGTCATTTGGAAGCACGTCGATCTCTACGTGAATCAGTGGAGCCTCGATCTTGGGGGCGAAGGGGCGAGGGCGTTCGAGTGCTTTGAGCGTTTGGTCGCTGACCAGCGCGAGAAGAGAGAGATGCAGAAGAGACCATCTTGCAAATCGTAAAGATGCTCTTGAAACGTAACTCGAACTATCGATGACGATGACGATCCCGTGTACGGTATAACGTAAACCGATAGCCGTGGACGGTTTTCGTCTCGCGTCAGACGTAGCCGTCAACGTCAGCGATTTTGCAACCCAGATCTAAGCCTTTATCGTAATCACGGATCCAGGCCGTGGCTTTCGGTAGGTATGCCACGCCGATCCTCCACGCTGGAAGATCTCCCAGAACTTGCTAGCGTGTCCACTCGATCCTGGTGAGAAGGCGATATCGCCCTCGTGCACGTTGAAGCTTCCAGCCGCGACGGTTGCTGCCATCTCGACATCGTTGATCACGACTCGCACACGTTGTCCCGGCTCAAGCTTCGCAAGTATAGGGTCCCCATCTCTGATCGTGGTCTTTAAGTTTCCGAACGAGTCGACGTACCCGACTGCTGACGCTGGTGGTGGAGCGATAACCTTCATCGGGTCGAGGCGCTCGATGAGGAAGTCCTTCTCCCCGCGGGCCGCCATGCCGACGAGCTTCGGGAAGTTGTCGCGGGAGCGGAATTGGGACCCGCCGACATCGACCTGAATCGCCCAGAGCTCCTTGAGCTCCTCGCGCACGAAGGAAAGGGAGTAGCCTGAATTGACAGCCATCACGCCGACGCCACTGTTCAGGATTCCGTAGAGGAAGCCCTCGCCCTCGTTGTTCGTTCGGGCCTCACGGCGATCCTTCCGAGGGGCGCAGTTGGCGTAGATGAGGGTGTCCTTGGGGCGACGGGCCTCGCACTGGTTGCCGAGCTGACCCACAACGAACCCGGTTGAAACGGTGTCAAAGCTATTCACCGAGGTAATGTGCCAGTGGTAATCGGCTGGAATCTGGGCCGCGAGGGCTGATACCACCTCCGCGCAGGCGAGGTCCCCGGGGGCATAATCCATAACAAGGTGAATGAGCTTTTGCATATAACTACCTACAATCGCAAGTTAAAGTTATTTGTGGCGAAGGCGCGACCTCAAGAAAAAGAGCCCAGAAACGTGTAGAGATGCGCGCCGAACGCCGAAAATCAGAGGGATTTTACCAGCTCTCTGATCCTTAGTCTCATCTGGACGGCAGGTTATTGTAAGGAAAAGAGGGGGGAGAGTTGGCAGTATGAAGCCAAAGATGGTATATCGTACCGCTAACTTATCGCACCCGCATCGGTCTTAGTGCTTGAGGGTGAGAGGCAATTCTCTCAAAAAGAGGTGTCTTTTGCTCTCGGTATATCGGGCGGGGAGGTCAAACTAAGACGTAAAGGATAGAATGAGTACCATAAATACCGCTACAGCTACGCCTGCGGCTATCGAGCCAGGCACCCCAGTAACCATCCGCAGCCTTATGGACGCGGGCGCTCACTACGGTCACCAGACCCAGCGCTGGAACCCAAAGATGCTTCCGTACATCTACGGCGCGCGCAACGGAGTTCACATCATCAAC
>JAIXPR010000364.1 GCA_027486155.1 Pseudomonadota bacterium
CACGATTCGGAAAGGGGCAGCTACCACCTCTCTCATCAAAGACCCGGCAGGCCTGGCTATACTTCGAACCATATCTTCAGTGCTCATTGTAAGAGAGGTTATGTACTGGTTTCCAGTAAGCTTTAACGTGCCTGTGTACCCCCTCTTAGCCATCCACTTCGAAACCTCTCGCGCATGCCGGAGCAGTCCATCCGAGTGGGCAAAATTTGAGCAATTATTAATCCGCATCTCTACATCGCCCGCGGAACATTGCGGCGCGAGATCGACGAACTGATCCCAATAAGAGACGAAAAACATTTCCTCTCCAGGCGAACCATGTGTGACCGTTTCAATAACGAGGTCCGGATCGCAATATCTCAGACCTTCCAGGCCGATCGGAAAATAATCAGCCGCAACGATGAATTCTTTCCCGATAGGTTTGGTCTTTCTCGCCTCTTTAAGCCGCGTTTTACAAACAGATTTGGTTACCCCTTCCTGCCCCCAATTATCCTCCCCATACACACACACAAAGCACTTCCCCTCCCTTCCGCTTCCGCCCCCGGTCACGCACCGACACCCCTGGCACGAGTGCTCTTCGCTGATCGCTTTGCATGGAGCGTCCCTTAGCACTGGATCCTCGACATCGCTATCGCAGCTATGATCCGGTATATCCTTACATAGTACCACGTGGTCGTTATAACCGGGAGTATCAGTTGGCCCCACGGTTGGCGTTGGAGTCTCCTCTTCAGTGGGAGTCTCCATTGGAGGAGCATCCGTTGGGGGACACCGCGTCGAGTCACACGCGCAAGGGTTGTACTCTGAACACGCTGGATTACACACGTTCATGCCCTTGCACCCACCACCACCCCCACCACACTCAGAGCGGCTTGCACAATCGCTATCATTACAGTCCACAGCCCCATCGCAGTCCTCATCGATACCGCTGCTACACGCCTCGGCGATTATCTCGCACGAAGTTGTCTCAGCGTTAAACCGAGACCCGCACGGACACATACCCGTGCACGCAGGATCGTCGGGGTTATAATTCCAACACTCAGGTCTACACGGATCCGTGCACCTCTCGGTACAGACAGGAGTATTCGTACATGCGTTATCGTCACAGTCGATTAATCCATCACCATTATCGTCGACCTTGTTTGTGCAGTCCTCAGGGGTGGCCGGTGTTGGGGTCGCTCGCGCTCCATCAACGACAAAATCGTGACGAAGTACCGATCCATCGATCACTGGCTCATCCCCACCGGTCGCAAAGGAGAGATCTCGTTGTTCAAGGACATGAAGCACCCCGCTGTTATCAACCACCTCAAGCTTAAGAGAGAGCTTATAGGAGGTGTTCGGCGAAAGCGTTGGCGCGTACACATCCGAAACCTGTTCGGCGAAGTGCGCCTCAACGAGTCCCTCTTCTGTCACCCGCACCCGTGTAGGAGCGCCCCATCGGTCGGCAAGAACCGAGCCATCAGCGGCGTATTCGGTAAGGTGGAGTTCCTGCGTCTCTATCGACACGATGTGTACGACACCTCCCACCACCTCAGACCGTACCTTGATACCAAACACAGGATCCCTTGAACCAAGGGTTCCACCTTCTACATTCTCCTCGGTGACGAGGGTGTAGTCAGGGGTTGGGGTCGCCGTTGGTGTTTCGGTCTCAGTTGGGGTCGCGCTCGGTGTCGGGGTAGCGGTCGCGGTATGCGTCGGGGTCCTCGTTGGCGTGAAGGTAAAGGTCGCTGTTGGTTGCGGCGTTGGTGTCGCGGTTGGGGTTACCGTTCGTGTTGGGGTTACGGTCGGTCGAGGAGTTCGCGTGGCCGTCGGGGTCACCGATGGGGTCGCGGTTGCCGTTGGGGTTTGCGTCGGTTTCGGAGTTTGCGTTGGCTTCGGCGTTCTAGTCGGGGTCGGGGTTGGCTTGAGGACCTTAACCGCTCCGAGCATCACAAGCGCTCGGGAGCCCGGAGCCTTCGTCTGAGTCTCTATCATCGCCGTATTTTTTTGCTCCCGAATCTCAACATACGCTTTCGCAGGGCTCCTCTGGAGACGAACCAGGAAAACTGAATCTCCCTCAATCGTAGCGCTAAACGGCGGAAGAGGAATGGATCTCCGACACAAGGTCGCGACCTTCGCTCCCGTTGCGGCGGCGGGGAACCTACACTGCGGGGATAATGACACAGAGAGGGGCTCGCCAAAGGTATTCGTCTTCGCGCGCATGCCAGTAACGATCGATGGAACCGATAGAGGAATCAGAACTGTACCGCTATCTATCAGGTAGAGCTTCGAACCCGGCTGCTCAAGGGTCGCTGTCCACGTCGGAACGGAGAGCTCCCCAATTCTTCCAGCACTCAACTTCGCAACCTCTGCGAGAAATCCCCGCCACGCCCAAACCTGCTTCACCGGCTGCGCCTGGCACGTTTGAACGATACCTTGGGTTCGTGAGAGGGTCGCGACGTGACACAGGTTATCGATCGTCGTGTAGAGCGTCGCCGCACGAGTGGCGTAGCTCTCTCCTTGCTCCATCAGAATATCAACCTCGTACGTGTTCGCGGAATTGTAACCAGGAACCGCGTCAGCGAGCGGAATCCGCAAGGTGTCTCCCGGAAACTCAATGACACGCTCAGATGCGCCGGGCGCTGGGGTCTCGGCCACCGCACAGAACGGCAGCGCCGAAACCAACCCAACTATGAATGAAGATACTACACTCTTTACCATCCTAGCCCCTCCGGTCCCTTCAATCCAAAGGTGGAGGTCGGCGTCTCGCGATTAAACCTAAAGGGCTAAGGGGGGGCGAGAGTCCGACAAACCGGGTCAACGCTCAGTAAGAACTGGTATTTTCTCCCCCGCCTCGCGACCGAAAAAGTAACCCCGTACCATTCCCCGTCTTACCATTCCCCGTCTTACCATTCCCCGTCTCTTGCTACCCGAATCTCAAGATGCGGATGCGGCCCCGTCGCACCCAAAGGGGACAATACAATCAATTAGTTCCTGAGCTGTATCGGCAAGCTAGGTAAACCAGCACTGATTAAGCGGGAAGTGAAGTTCACCGAGCATATCTACAACGAGGCGATCGAGAACGTACCCCGCCGCCACACGGTCTTTAGAGACAAAAGTACCCCCCCCTACAGAGACAAAAAGCTTCGGGCTTGCGTTGCGTAGCACACTGACTTCGGTAAGCTGTTATGGACCTATGGATGGCGATAAGAGCACAGATGGTGCACCATTCTGAGAACTAGCAGGGCATAGAAGCGCTACGTTCGCCTCCAGTGGTCTCCATAGAGGAAAAGATATAGCTAGCGAAACGCCTGGTTTCGTTAGCGGAAAAGAATAAGTGTAGGGGAGCAAACGATGAACGAGCAAAGGAATAGTAAAGCATCTGTTAGTTCAGATACGCATGACCGTGGTAGATCGCCTGAAGCAGGAAATGCCGAATTTTTAGAGGCCAGCTTCGGATCGGAGCTGAGACCTTCTTTGAGTGAGCATTCTACCCATACTCCTCTCACTCTTCTGCTCGAAGCGATCGAATTCTCCCAATATCATCCCGCCTCACACCAGGACGGCACGCACCGGGTGTTCGTGATGGCGCGTGCGTCTGAACGGGAGGGGTATTTCGACGCCCTTGTGAGTATCACGCCCCACAACCCCGATGCCGCGCCGCCAAAGGGGGTGACGCTCTCGGCGATACCGCGAGCCGGCGCGCCCCTCGGCTCGTTTGTTGAGGCCAAAACCAACAGTAGCGGCCAGGCTTGGCTGCGCGACCTGCCCTTCGGCGACTACAGCCTCGGGGCGCGGTGAAGGTGATGCCGTTCCGGAGGCTTGAGTAACGAGCCCCTCCAGGGAAGCGAGGCAAAACCTACCCGTAGCGAGAAAGTGGAGGTTGGGTTGATATTCGGTTTTCAGTGCGGGAAAAAATCGGAAGTGTATCCACTGAAGGATAGGACGATCGACCGCTTTTTTGTAAGCAGCTGAAATCTGGTGTCTGTTCGGTGATGGTTGAGTCGATACGGCTCAGATTATGGTCGAAATGCGTTTTTAGTGGCCCCACGCTATGTTTTCTAGAGTTGAAGCAGAGTGTGCAAAGGGGAGCTAAGTCGCGAAAAGTAGCATTTCGCATACACTCCACCTGCTCCGTCACAGAGGAATCGGATCTTAAAAGTCATCAGGCGCCGGCTCTAAGGAGTCGTAGGAGGGTAGTTCATCGATAGCCTAAAGATGTTATTTGATCTGAATGGGAGGGGCGCTTCGAGCAGCGCGCTCGCTTTGAGAGAGTTCATACCCGAAACAAACCACGGAGATGCTAGGAAGTAACGACGTGACGCCCACACAGGGGGGCTTATTCCCAGCTCTTCGCACAACGAGCGAACCACCGAGGAGATGAGTGCTACAATTCGCTCGTCTGATGGTGCTGGTGGCGGGAGTAGGACGAGCCGAGCGTCCGCGGTCCGCCGGAACTCATCGACAAAATCAAAGAGATGGTCCTTCCACGAATCGAATCCATCGCGCTCTATCTTGTACGCGATCGCGACGGTGGAGTATTCGGAGAATAGCTCTTGGCCGATCAACAGGACCTCTACGTCACGCTCGAAAACCGCCGCGAGCTTCTCAACGGACCCCACGGTTACGTTGCCTGCGGCAGGATCCGCAAGCCCCCGAATAGCGGACCGTGAGAGCGCTGCACGATTTTCATGCCCAAACGTAAACGAAATAAAGAGCCTAAACCGCGACCGCAATGCCCGGCGCACGGTGCCTGAGGGGGTGTGCTTTAGGGTCGTCAACATTACAGCCGCGTCATCGACGGCTGGAAAGGGCTCCGGTACGGTTAACGAACCCGATTAGGAAAGATCCTCATGAGATGCGGTCGCAGCCGATTGACTATCGACTACTATCTCTCGCAACACCTCGGGGATCACGGCGCGAGCGAAAAGCGCGCTGCTCCATCCTAGCAACTCCTTGCTCCCCGAATCGTGCGTAAACTGCCACATCGGGTGTGATGGTGTCACACAGAGATACCGAAGGGAAGCTCGCGGAGAGGTGGTGTCTGAAATTATACGGAGCGGTCTTAGGTAGGGGTAAGAAGGATCTCAAAGCTATGTTGCGAACTCGGCGTGAACGCCCGCTCCTGCCGCACGCCACACGTGACAGGGAAAAGTCACCGAAAAAATCACCGAACAACATCACAACACGGGGACTAGCGAGTATAACCTTTGAGAGAGACTCCACTACCGGATGGTCTCATCTCAGGAGGTTCACGCCATGTCCGCACGGGTTTCCGCATCACCAAAAACCGCTTCTCGCGACCAAACGCAAGAGTCGTCGCACGGCTCGCTAGCTGCGCCTGGAACATCACCCGCTTTGATTCGAAAGCAGCTCGCGGAAGCGAGTCTTGTCAAAATCCATACACTCCAGCCTGGAGAGACGATATGGAGTATCGCGCAGAAGGCGGGGCTCGATTACAAAGCGATACTGAACCTCAATCGGCTCGACGAAAAAAGCGCATGCACCCTGCAAGACGGCGCAAAGATCAAGATTCCAGCTACCTCGGCATCCCGCTCTCACGCATCACCCGCTCTGGACGCCCGCACCCATGAAGTACAACCGGGAGAAACGATCTATGGGATCGCGAAAGCGCACGGGGTACCGTACATGCGTCTCTTGGAAATCAACGGTTTGACCGAGGAAACCGCCCGCAGGGTCCGGGACGGGACGAAGCTCAAGATTGGATCCGGTGCCGATACGGCTTCGACGCCCGACACTGATTGTGACTTTGACGTTACCGACATGACCCGCGATCAGCTAGGCCGAAGGTCAAAGGAAGGCGCGAGACTAGTATCCCTCGACTTTAACGACGCCAAAAGTTCACAAGCTAAAGGGATAGAGGTCGTAATCCCTGACAATGCGACGAACGAGGAGAGGAGAGCGGCGGAGGCCTACGTCAAAGGGGTACAAGCCTTCTTTAGAAGTCACGGGGTTGAGCGTGCCATCCGTGGTGTACACACTCGCTCTGAAATTGGTCGAGGGGTACCCGGAATAATTCATACCGAGCCATTCTTTCTGAAGGACAAGGCAGCTCTTCGGGCGATTCAAGCCGACCCCGCCGGCTACGTGAAGGTCCTGGCCGAAACCCTTGGAACGATCGAGGGGGTCACATTTATGCCTCCGCACAAAATCAACGATCCTGGAGCAAGGCAGGGATCTCTGAATGAGCGAGACTTCGCCAAGACAGTACTCATACCCCTCCTCAGAAAGAGAGCGCTCGCCTAAATTACTCGGGGCGCTGGCGGATTATCGCCGAGGCGCAGCTGATAGAGGTGACGTTGCCCCGCTGTTGGCATTTGCTAGAGGATGGAATGTAGGCACACGAGCCGTGATGCCATAGCGCTGAGTCAAAAGACGTGGCCGGTCTCGTGACGAGCTGGGTATGCGCAACATTACCACATTGAATCGCGATGCATCGTGCGGACCGGAACGACGGTCGCGATTCCGGCCCGTCGGGATCCACCTTCGCTTTGCTTCGGCGAGAAAAAGGAATCTACTTGTGTCGAAGATACACGAGCCCCATCAAGCTTACAGCCCAGTTTTTTGACAAAGCAATATACTCACAAGCTCCACCAGTATAACCAATACATCCGACTAAAGAAAATAGCGTTAATTGCTGTGTTACGATCCGCTCTGAGGACCGTGAAATAATAGCGTCGAGTACTCGCTCGAACGAGAGACGACAAGCTCCGGGGCCATCGGTACATTTCAGGGACGAGACGTATACTAACGGAGACTTGAGAAACGAAAGCCAGAAGACCTCCACCTACGCTCTCACGAGCTACGGTGGACAGGCAAGCGGCTTGCCAGCCGGAGCCTCGTGCGAAGGCTGGAACGCCTCAAACCTCAGACTGAGAACTGAAATCATAAGCCTCGTATAAAAGTGATAAGTCGCTACATGCGCAGAAGTAGTAGGAGGCTCTGAATATGGGTAACGCTTTACTCACAAGTAAGTGTTCCTTTTCATGTCGACGATGCCCAGGAAATGCGTGGGGTCGATATTTCCACCACATACGAGCAACGCGCAGTTGTACTCACGCAGCCGCTCCCGCTCCCTCACATACGCGGCGACAGCAAGGGCCCCCGCGCCCTCTACTACCAATCTGTGCTCATAAAATAGATAGCGCATCGCGGCCGCGATATCGGATTCCTCCACGAGTACCCACTGATCGATCAGCGCCTTGCACATGTCGATCGTAATCGCCCCCTGTTCAACCGATCCAGCCGCGCTATCCGCGAGGGTTTCAAGGTGCGCCGTAAAATCTGAGCCGATCCCGGTTACCGCATCGTACATCCCCGCGGAGTTGGCGGGAGACACACCAACAACCCGGAGCGACGGCTTTACGGTCTTTAGATACGCCGCGACTCCAGCGGCGAGCCCGCCACCTCCAACGGCGACGAGAACGACATCAATGTGAGGTATCTGCTCCATGAGCTCTATGCCGATCGTTCCCTGACCAGCGATTACTAACGGATCGTTGTACGGTGAGATAAAGGTCTTGCCTTCCTCGTGAGCGAGCTGACGAGCTTTTGTCTCGCACTCATCGTAATCTTCCCCTATCAGATGAAGCGAGCATGCATACTCCTCCAGCGATCTCTTCCGAGCCGGGTCTACGGTTCTGGGTACGAAGATGGTCGCGGGCACTCCATACACCTCTGAAGCCAACGCCACTCCTAGACCATGATTTCCCGCTGAACACGCTATGATCCCCTCGGAGCGGTCTCTGTCGGTGAGAGCGCTCATACGATACAACGCGCCCCGCGCTTTAAAAGAACCGGTGATTTGATGACATTCGAGTTTGAGCCACACCTCACCGCTCCCATCTTCGAGGTGACGTGCACGCTCAACACCGGTGTAGCGTATGTGCGGTTTGATAACGCCGTGCGCCTGCCGAACGCTATCGTGGCCAGTGAAGATGGTCGTTGAAGGCCTCTTAGTCATGCGACTGATCGTACCCCACATCCGTGCTCAGCGCTGAGGTTTTGTGAAGAGCACTATCCACTCGTTTCGGACGAAGCTCCGTGTTGCGCGAGGCGATGAGGTCCTTCAATTGGCTCAAGGACATGTTCCACGGTAACGATCGAATGACCTACATCATTCGTGACAAACTTCAATCGAGGGTCCCCGTGTGTCTTAGCGTGCAACACATGCGCGGCCATCACAAACCCTATCAGGCTCGCGTATATCGCCGCGCCCGAACTTAAGAGGACCGTTCTCATTTTAGGGGAGAACTCTAACCCCTCAATCGGGGTATCAGGTGGGAGGTCGACGATATCTCGCCCCCGATGGAACTTCATGCGAAAGCAGCTCTCGCACAACCTATCCGCGCTCCCTTCAGCCAGCCCACAACGATAACATCCGCCGCTCATACCAGTGCCTCTAGGAGACATACGGCGTACCTGCGGAAAAACTAAAGATTAGGGGGCTACATGAGCAAAAAGAGGGGCACGTCCCGAAAATCGGGACTTTGGAGGGACCATGAGACTGAACGAGATGCGGGCATCTCGTAGCGAGAGCTTCCGGATGTACAACGTGCGGAACGCTCAGAGCGCGAACACCGTACACTATCCTCATACTTCAAAGGGTAACAAAATCCCTCTGAGCGACCTAGAAAAATCTTACGCGTTATTCGTAGGCTCCTAGGGAAGCGAGGCAAAACTGAACGTGAACGTGAACGTGAACGTGCTCGTAAACGTGAACGTGAACGTACCCGGAATAAAAAATCAATGTTTTCGGGTACGTTTACGAGCACGAGCCACTACTGTCCAATAGGAACGCTCCATAAATTCAATTGGTTAGACTCTTCAACATCGTCGTTAGTGTAATTGGATGCGTGAAAAGCCTGTAAAATAGGCTTTTTGTCGACTATCGAGATGCTCAAAATCTGTAGAACGGTGTAGAGGCTGAGATGGGTTAGGTTGAGCTGTTTGCGAGCGATCACGACGAGCACATAGGTGCAAATAGAGACCCAAAGCTGTATGTGAACAGCATTCTCCGAGACACCATAGAATGACTTGATTCGCAGATGCTGTTTAATCCAGCGGAAGAACAGTTCGATATCCCAGCGCGAGCGATACATCATAGTGATGGTTGAGGCGGAAAGTTCAAAGTTGTTAGTCAGGAAGATGAAACGTTTCCGTGTCTTCTCATCAAAGAAGCGAATGAGTCTTAACTGCTCCGGATATGTCTTTCTGGCTTTCTCGTATGTTAAGCGAATAGTTTGATCGACTCTCAACCCAGATGTTCTATCAACAGCGCGTGAATATACGCGCTGATACTTGATATCTTTTTTCGCGCGAATAACGAAGAAGGACTTCGCTTGGTTGATTCGGTAGAGACGTCGATAGTCGAGGTAGCCTCGGTCCATGACATAGAAAGCTCCAGGCTCCAAAACGAGACTGTCAAGAACAGATAATTCGTACGTTTTTCCGCTTGTTATCGCGATAAATGTCGGGATCTGTGTTTTTAGATCCAATTGAGTATGCATCTTCACTCCCCCTTGCGACCTGTTGTATGGCGCCCAGGGGAAGAGCGATAAGCAAACCTGAATTATCGTCGCGTCGAGCGCGTAAACGGCATTGGAAATCTCCTCAATGAGGGGGGATTCACTGGTCTTGTGCAACTCCCGTGCGTACGCAATCAGAACCCGAGCGTAGTCGGCAAAAATACGCCAGTCTCTGTTCATGTTGGCATGTGCAAGAGTGCTTCGAGAGACCGCGCCACGAATTCCCATGTGATAGAGCTTCGTTCCCTGAGACCGTAAGCATACCTCGATATCTCGAAGACTCTCTCGATAGGTGAGCTGTGCGAAGCTCATGCACAGGAACTGATCCCAATACGAAAACCCTCGCGATTTCTTATGCCCATCATATCGCTCTACACACTTATTGAACTCGTAGCGAGGAGGATGGAAGTCCATGAGTTGAGAGAAAACGGTCTTTGCCTTGTTCATGCCTCATCATTTGACAAGACACGAAAATCCCCCAAATCATTTCAAATCGAAAAATCGGCAAACCCCTCTTTTAGTCAATCGAAACCGCAACATACACAGGCTGGCATGCCGCGCTATTGGACAGTAGTGGCACGAGCACGTTCACGTTTCAGGGTCCACAATTAGACTCCTAATAGGTTTTGCCTCGCTTCCTTAACACGACGAGCTATTGATGCACTTATTGGCTTCGAATGGCCCGTAGCACACGTTTCCAAATTTCATGTAAATCCTTGACGATCCAGAGCTTTGTATCGCGCGGGACGCCACCTCAGCACCCCCGAATGGGGTACTCTTCGCGCAGCGGATACCGGCATAGTATCGAGCTCCCCATCCGCCGCCCACGGCGTAGAGCGCGAGCTTCGAGACCACGTTGCCTTTGGTATCGATGGCGTCGATGCACGATGGAAACGGTCCTTGAGCCCCACTTTTCATGATTAATCCGATCGTCTTACGACGGATGTCTGAAAAGTGATTTGAGCCGAATGTCTTGTAAATATGCGTACTGGGCATGCTGACGAACTGAGAGCACTGTGCTGGTCTCCCATTTGTGCCGCCGTCATCTCCAGAGGGCGTGGAGGTCGGGGCGGGTGTAGGAACCTCCGCGCCGAGAGAATTGATGTTTATCTCATCAACGGGAATACCGCCGAGGGCACCGGTTTCAGTCACATCGATCTGTCGCGGATTAGCGATAGCGGCGTATTCCCCACTCTCATACGCGACCTCTTGACCAGGCCCCTGCAAGAACTCACCTACGACGCTTGTTCCCGTTCCGGAAAATACATGGGAGAAAACAGCCCCTCCCTGCAGATTAAAGACCTTCACGGAGGTCTTACCACCACTGCCTACACTAAATCCAATCAGGTCGGTTCCTGCGCTTTGTCGCACAGGAAATGGTCGTGGACGAACTCCCTGGCTCGCGAGTTGAGGAAGTCGCGGAAACTGTTTAACCGCTCGGGAGTTGATATCCATCATGCGCGCGAGGGTCTTAGAATTGCTCCCCGTTCGCGTTATTCCGATCCAATCAACCGCCGAATCCTTTTCAGCTCGAGCGTAGAAGATACGATCCCCAGCTTCGCCAAAGGTAAAGGTCTTTTTGACGGGAGTATCCGAAGCGAAGAAATCTAACATTACCTCCCATGTCGCCTTCTTCTTAACGAGGCGAGCGACCGCCGCGTCAGCGATTCCGTTACCATCGAAATCCGCCCCCGAGATCACAAGATCGCCCTTCTTCCCCAACACCTTTGTGCGGACGTTCCCATTCGATTCTCGAATCGACCACTCAATCTTGTTAGTAGTCCCATTTAGCGAGGCTACACCTATCTGCGTTCCCCCGGGTAACCACTGTGCCATTGTGATAGCATCGCCCGCCGTTCCGAGAGTGCCGAGCGCCATCTGGGCTTGCGATGTCGAAAGTTCGGCGGTCCATGTCAAAGATTTGTCAGTTCCGATCTGAACCCAGGTACGATCAGAGATACCATCTCCATCGAAATCATTCGGCACAGCGGCCATGGCGCACGGCATACAAGCAAGACAACTGACCAAGGCGATTGATATTTTCTTCATAGGTACCTAAGGATTCACTGATGATGAGCGGTCGGGATAGCCCACACACTCGATAAGGCCGACGGCCCCTCTCCGCTCGTATTCAAACTTCATGCCTCACGACACGCGGACATGACGGAGTACGCTCGCAATCACATATCGTTACTCTCCGAACTGCCGAGGCTCGAGGCGCGGAGCGCGTTCCCCACAGCCCAAAGGTCGATTACCTCCTGCAGAAGCGCTCCTCCAACCGGCGTAAGGTAGCCAGCGGCGGCAACGATCATCCCACCGATACTCAAGGCCATGCCACCAACAGCGCTCTGAAGGGCGACTCGCCGCATGTGCGTGCTGATATGAAGGAATTGGTCGACCTTGCGTAAGGAAGGCTCAAGGATCACCGCGCCCGCGGCTTCAGAGGTAATATCACTCCGTGGGCCAAAGGCTACTCCTACGGTCGCGGCGGTTAGAGCTGGCGCGTCATTGATTCCGTCCCCAAGGTACAACGTCTGCGCACGAGAGGTTTCAGCGCGAACGATATCAACCTTCTCCTCAGGGGATTTCCCCGAATACGACTTGGTAATATCAAGCTGCTTGGCGAGATAGCGCACCTCCTCATCTCGATCACCTGACAAGAGGATGATCTCCTTAAAGTTGTGCCGCGGCCCGAGATGCATGACGAAATCCCGACTTTCAGGACGGGCCTCATCTTGAAAACGGAAAACGGCCGCGGGTTTGTCGTCAACCAGAATCAAGCATTCGAGCCCACTCGGCGCCGCGGTGAATGCTCGCGAGAGCTCAGGGGAAACGGCGCGACGTCCTGTGATCGTAACCTTTCGCCCATGCACCATGCCAACGAGTCCTTGCCCCGGCACCTCTTGCACGTCCGAGGCGTCAGCCAGCAGGAGATGTCGTGCCTCCGCCGCCTCAATCACCGGCTGCGCAAGCGGATGCTTCGAATACCTCTCCACACTCGCCGCGAGCTGAAGCACCTCATCCTGGGATATCGTAAGCGCTTCAACCTGGGTCAAACGTGGCTCACCAATCGTGAGGGTGCCGGTCTTATCAGTAATCAGAACCTCACAGGTGTGGGCGCGCTCCAACGCGATCGGATCCTTGATGATAATCCCCCGTTTCGCGGACCACGAGATAGCGCCGATGATGGCGACAGGTATCGCTATGATTAATGGACACGGCGTGGCGACCACCAGCACGGCGAGAAATCGCTGTGCTTCACCGGACAGTGCCCACGCCGCAAGCGCGATGACGACGGCGATGGGCGTGTAGAGGGCTCCCAATCGGTCCGCGAGTCGTCGCAAGCGAGGACGCTTTTGGCGTGAGACGTCCATAACCTGCATAATCTTGGCGTAACGCGAATCTCGCGCGACTTTGCTCGCCCGTATAATGAGGAGCCCCTCACCGTTAATAGCGCCGGAGATAACCTCACACCCTGGAGTCTTTGAGATTCGGTATGGCTCACCGGTAAGATAGGACTCATCCATGGAGCTGCGTCCCTCAAGAACGACCCCGTCCACCGGACACAACTCATGAGGAAGCACCGCTATTTCATCTCCTGCTTGAACGGCATCAGCGGCTACATCTACCATGCTCACTCCGCTTCGTTTATGCGCGATAGAGGGCATCCGTCGAGCGAGCGCGTCGAGCACTGAGGAAGCGCGACGCATAGCGTACTCCTCAAGCGCTGTTCCACCAGAGAGCATGAGGACCACAAGCGCGCCGGCGAGATATTCACCGAGAAGCACGGAGGTCACAATTGATATCCCCGCCAGGAGATCCGATCCAAACTCCCCTTTGAGCATCGCCGCGATGAGCTTCACGACAAGGATTGAGCCACCCACCACGAGTACCGCGAACACCGGCTGATCAGCCAGGAGGGGGTCTATGTCGCTTAGAGCGCGAAACGCTAGTGTGAGCGCGATAGCGATCAGCGTCGCCACCGCGATACCTCCGTTGACGTATTTCATCCACCAGGTCTCCTCGTTTGTCATTACGTCTCTCAGAGATAACGTTTTCCAGATCCTTAGCACCAGGCACTATCGAGACACCATTCGATATCTTAGAGTGCGCGACACCATGAACTTCATTACGAGGCTGCTCGAGAGAGCCTCGTGGACAGATACGGCGTCTCTCTGCGATGATGGAGACAAGGCCAACTAGGTGTCACCAAGCATGAGTCATTCCGCCCCCAAATCTATCATTCACCCGTCGCTCGATCCGTGGCTCGTAGGAGGGCTCTCAATAGTGGTGCTCGTGGGGTTTTTAGCGCTCAGTTCGGTGGTCCCCGAGGACCTCATCCTTGGAAACTTCCTCGTTCTCACGATACTCGTGAATGGCACTCACTTCATGGCCTCTTATTTTCTACTCTACTCATCCAAGGAGTTCATACGACGCTATCGCGCCGCGGCAGTGTATATGCCGATCGGGCTTCTCGCCGTCGGGGCTCTCGGCCTCTGGATGGCGGCCCCTCCCCTCAACGAGCCCGGCATCATACAGGGCATCTTCGTTATCACAGCTCTGTACTTAGCTCTCCATTACACCGGCCAGGCGTGGGGAATGATGGCATCCTACGCCTATATCCACGGCATCCGATTCTCCACCGTGGAACGCACAATCTTGCGAACCTGCCTGCGAGTCATGGCGGCATGGCAGATGGTATGGGCTCTCAAGACCAGCCCTTCATACATTCCAACGATGTTCCTTCCCTGGGTCACACCCTGCACGCGGTTTCTTGATATCGCGGCCATCGCGTCCTTTGCAGTCGGAGGTTTCACCCTACTAGCCCTGCGCCGACGGCTGGGAATACCGGTCCCATCATCTATTATCGTTCCCTTCATCAGTCTCTACGTCTGGTACTGCTTCATCTCCGTATACCCTCAGTCAATTTTTTGGGTGCAGATATTTCACGCCACTCAATACCTCTCGTTTCCGTTTCGAGTTGAGGCTAACCGTATGACTCTGGGAGAATTTGAGAGCCTGAAGGCGAACCGCTTACGCCATCTCCTCACCTACTCGCTCACACTCAGCCTGGCGAGTTTGTTCGTGTTCGTGGGAGTGGATAAAGCGCTTAATTATCCACACGGTGGGTTTGAGACGTATTTCTTAGTTTTTGTTTCCCTGATCAACATCCATCACTACTTCATCGATGGGTGCATTTGGCATATCAGTAACCCGGAGGTACGCGCGCGACTCTTCGCGCACGTACGCTCCTAAAGGTACCCACGAACACTACTTCATATAGATTCGCTTCGTGGAGAGTTTTGCCGCCTTAGCCCTCGTGGCGAGGACTCGCCTCAACTCAGAGGTACATACCGCCTTCTTGACGTTAACGGACCGTGCTACCACAGCGCCAAACATCGGATCTGTCGCGTTCACATGAGGCCTAATAGCCGAGAGATACCGTTTCAGCGACGTCTGAGCGGGTCGGCTCAGCTTGATTCGCGATGGTGCTCGCCCCTCTTTAAGCGACACCTTCAACGTACCTTTCGCTGGATTGAAATCGCCCATCCTCACGTTCACCAGCGCGCCGACCGGCATCACTCGGCTCGCGTAGAGATGCGCAAGCGCTCTATTTCGCAACGCGACTGTGCCCCTACCGATTCCCTTCGACACAAATGCCTTCGCGAAACGGGGCGCGATTCGCACCCTCAACCCAGCTCCTTGCTCCTTGGTAGAGCAGAATTCGGCGGTATTTACGCGTGGCGTTGGTCTCGGTGTCGGTGTTCCGGTTGGGACCGGTGTCGGCGGCGTGCCGCTGTCTGTGCCACCGTCGCTATCATCTGGATCTGGAGTCGGTGTAGGCACAACAACTCCGGTCACATCAGGACTTGTCGCCGGACAATTAGTTACGGAGGTAGCCACCACCGCGGTCGATAGTCCATCGGGAATCGACCCCGAGGTTGAGATGGTGAAGTTATCAACTCGCACGCGGCCATTGACCTCCGCGAGGAAAACGCCGAAAGCTCGAACGGTTCCTGTCACGGGAAGGGAGGTGTTATACGCGGTTGGCGTCGCGGCACCAAGGCCGTTGACGTAGGGAACGGTCCCGTAGAGCAACTCCGAAGGATCCAACTTTACGGGCTCCCACTTAAACGGCCTACTTTGACGGGTCGCGGTTCCAGAGATGTACCAGGTGTTATCAATAAGGAAGATGAGCTGGGTCTGATTCATGACGCCGGCGGCGTCGATACCACTGAGACGTTGCTCGTACTCAACGCTTGAGGGGTTTTTCGAGATCAAACCTACATCGAAAGGGAATTCAGCTGTCAGGAAGGAAACTCCATACGCGGGTTTGAACCAGAAGGAGTAGCCTTCGGCCTTACCCTGTGGAACGCTATTTACCGATCCTCCAACGATGGTGCTACCATACGAGAAGACCTTAAGATTACTAAACTTCTCTTTTGGGAGTCCCGTTACCAAGCCCAACCAACCGGTCTCATCGGCCGCCGGCTTGCCGAGACTTGCGGTGCAATACTGATACGTTTCTTTATAGATTATCCTTGATTCAGCCTGAGCTTCGTCACAGGGAGCGGCAAGGATGCCAGACATTCCCAAGGTGAACGCGAACGCGCACGCCCTGGAAAAAGATTGCGACATGGATGAACATTGATTCACGGAGTACTCCTCGATACGGTAGGCATCGCATCGCTCATGGGTAGCCGACATGGCGTGAGAAACGCGCCCACAGAGATGCTTGGCTACGTGATAGTCTCAACGAGGATTTGTATGAATGACTCTCATCATGAAGTGATGAGATTACGCGTATGCGCTATGCGCTATGCGCGTTCCGCCCACATAAGAAATTCTTGATTTCCCTCCGCGCCCCGGATGGAAGAGGGAATCGTTCCTCGATGGCTGAGGCCAACGGAGGGCAGGAAATCTCGCACGACGGTGACCACTCTTTCGTGCACCTCGGAGCTTTGAATTATCCCCCCCTCGCCCACCTCTCCCTTCGCGGCCTCGAATTGGGGTTTGACCAGGGCGATCACGATACCGCCCGGAACGAGCCACTTTGAAATCACTGGAAGAACCTTTGTGAGCGAGATGAAGGAGACATCGATCGTTACAAGATCAATCGGATCCGGAAGGCTCTCCACGTACCGAACATTTGTTCGCTCCATGACAACGACTCGAGGATTAGTTCGAATCTTCCAATCGAGATCTCCGTATCCAACATCGATAGCGTAGACCTTCTCCGCTCCTCGAAGGAGGAGAACCTCGGTGAATCCCCCCGTGCAGGCGCCGACATCAGCGCAGATCTTACCACGAGAGGAGAGCCCGAACGCGTCCAACGCCCCCGCGAGCTTAAGAGCCCCACGCCCCACAAAATCCTTTTGAGGAACTAAGGAGATCTGCGCCTCACTACTCACCATCGTTCCTGGTTTATCAACTACGGCGCCCTCTACGCGCACGAGCCCGGCTCGAATCCGCTTCTCAGCTACCTCTCGTGATGGGAACATTCCCTCCAGAACGAGGCGCTCAATCAATTGTTGTTTAGGGGGAGATTTTGGAGCCATCTTCGTGGGGTAGTATGCCACATTATCTCGATCACATCTCTATCCCATTTCTCGCCGACCAGTAGTTATGATTTTATACAGAAGAAGACTACCTCAAGCCGATCTCACCACAAACATAGAGCGAATCAAGGCTCCCCTGTCTCGTGATGTCGCGATCAGATGGTTGTGAATGTCTGTGTGCGAAAAAGATTCGGGCAATCGCGTCTGAAGATATCACCGGATCGAAATTTATTTAGCGCTGTACAGAGCATCCGTAATGGACTAGAAGACATCTCAATTTCAAGCTCGTAAGCAGTACCACTGTAAGGTCGCTCCTTCATGACACACTCCTCTGAATCGCTTAACAACACCATATACGCGGAGAAAAACGATCGAGAGATCCTGATTCTCGCCGATGTATGTTTTGAGATGTTTCCGATCAAAGAGTTGCGCAGACCGCACCTGATCCTCGATGAACTTCGAGCGGCGTTCCCGGATTTCAATGAGCCGGATATCCTTCGAGCTATCTCCATGGCTCTCTCATGGAGACGCCTCCTGAGAGACGCGGGACGACCCTTACATTAAAATAGAGCGGTAGGGCCCGATTCCTGGCGGGCCGTATGACAACGGGAGGTATCACGGCTTCATCGATAGGTGATGCGATACGGCCTGTGCATACGAATGGTCAAAAAAAAACGGCCATGGGAACTTCCCACGGCCGCCCGGGTGAACTTAGCGACGACCGCCGAATCCACCTCCACCACCTTCACGGCGGCGAGGACGATCCCCACCATCACGATTGAAGCCACCCTCTCGAGGGGCTCGCTCGCGAGCGATATCGACCACAATAGTGCGGCCCTCGACATCGCTTCCGTTGAACATGTTTACGGCTGCCTGAGCCTCATCTTCGCTCGACATTTCGACGAATCCGAAACCACGCTTACGACCTGTTGCCGGATCAAGCACTACTCGCGCTGACGCTACAGTACCAGCCTGAGCGAAAAGACGGCTAAGATCGGCGTCCTCGACAGCGAACGGCAGATTTCCTACATACAACTTCTTTGACATTGACATTCCTCCACGGCATTTACAGTTCTGATAAGCCGCGGGAACGAAGTGACAGATCGTACACTATCGCCTCTGAAGTAACTCGTTCGAGTAAGCTCAAACGAGCGCCCTCGGCGATGAACATCTTCCGGTAATGTCCCGGAGCGGAAACCAGATTGACGACTCATGGTAACAAGGTCTTGACAATTGGGTCAATATTGATTTAGGGGCGCCCTCTGTCGCCACCCCCTACACCCGTAACCAGGTGAAATAAAGAGCGTATCTTCAGCACGAGTGACCCTATCGGGAGGGGAACGCCTCTGCTACACCCGCAGATGCTCGGACCGATCGGGAGAAACTCCCGACGGGACGCCTCGAATCTCCCCCCGCGCTGGGCCACCTACACCGATCATCTCATTGTAAAGTTGCGCATAGTCGTCCACAACTCGGCCTAAAGAATACAACTTAGCTATACGCGACCGGCCCCGAGCCCCTCGCTCATCCCACGCATCTGTGCCCTCTCGGCACACAGCGGCGAGCGCTTCGGCAAGACAGGCGGCCGATCGTGGTGGTACGACAACTCCCACACCATCAAGCAACTCCTTGGTGTTACCCACATCCGTAGCGACACACGGGACCTCGCAACACATCGCCTCCGCAATGACATTAGGAAACCCCTCAGCCACAGAGGACGAGCAGAGAATGTCCATGGCCGGGTACAACTCTGAACTAGGGGAGTACTCCCCCACAAGTATCACGCGTGAGGCCACCCCGGACGACACGAGGAGACGACGCAACTCCGGGTTGGTGTCGCTCATGCCACGCCCCACCAACATGAGTCGCGCGTGCGGAATCCAGGTAAGAACCGCGGCGAACGCCTCAATCAAAAAGGGCCGCCCCTTCGCGATATCATCCCGACCGATATTCCCAATAAGTATATCTGTATCAGCGACACCGAAACGTTCACGGATGGACCTTCGATTTTTCGGTGATCTGGCGAATTGGTCGAGATCAAATCCGTTTGCAATAACGATCCCCCTCTCGCGATTGAACCCGAGCGCCTCGTGCTGTTGTCGAGACTCCGAGGTGCAGTACATAATTCTATCAGGCAGAGAGGAGAGCCATCTATTCGCGTGCACTACGAGGCGAGTAGGAAACTTCAGTTCTCCAAGATTCTCAGTGCCACGTCGCATGTTCCACCCGACCGGAATTCTCCGGGAGAGGAATGGGCGGATCAAGGTTAGGAGCAGATTGGCGTGGTACATCCATCCCTGTACAAGATCAGGAGATAGCTCACTCAGAAGATTCCGTAACTTGAAGAGCGCGCCTATACCTCGAAGATTCCGTGATACGTCGACCGCGTGGACAGGAATACCTCGCGCCTCAAACGCCTCCGCGAGAGGCTCTCGCTTGGAGAGACTAACGACGAAATTTTCCACTCCTCGACGCTGCAATCCATCGGCCAGGCGGAGCAACATGCGTTGAGCCCCGTCGCCACTCAAGCCGGTGATACAGTGAACTACTCGCATACAGAGTCTGCACCTTAAAAAAGAACGCGGTGCGACTATAGGGGGGGAGCCAATCATGGAGTATGAGCGACCTCAGGCGACCTCGAGGGAGGGAGGCAAAACAACGCGTTCGCTTTTTTTTGCTGAGGTATTATACCCGTTGTGGTCGCGAAGCCTTTCGAATTGGCGATGCTTCGCCTTACGTCACTGAGGTCGTTCGTAACTCCGCCAATGCTTTGTCAGCGTCTCGAGTGACCTTCTCCATCGCGTCCACACAATAGGACGTCCGAAGTGAGCCGAGCCCATCACTACCCAAATCCTCGGTGGCCAAACGTAGCGCTTTCGTAAAAGCTTGCGCGAGCACGAGAACGGAGTCGAGTCCCACAGAGTTATCGCCGAGCTCGTTAAGAATATACGCGGTTACGTGCTCTACCCGCGTGTCATAGGGTTCCCATTTTTGCACGCCCATTAGATCCCTTTCGGCTGGGGTGCGTTGCATAGCTCGGGCCACCTGCGTATCGATTGCGTGCATGGCTTGGAGAAGCCCTTCCTCTAATTTACTAGGTTTGTTGTTCATAGGCGCCTCTCCAGTGCTTCGGCGATATAACTATCTCAAAGGTTAAGACTCAAGTTAGGGGGGTTCCGGTGCGACCTTTCTCCCACCCCTACCCCCGAGCCGTCCCGATCCACATGAACCGGGAATATATCATACCATCCACTGTTTCAACGTAGGTGTATACCTGGCGTCCCCGCGGGATGGAGAACTTAACGAGTACGCTATACTGTCCTCGGTCGTCGCTCACCACCTGCGCGACGGATTTGCCCTGAACTACCAACCTTAGTTTTATCGCCCCAAGGGGCCTGCCGGCGTCTGAGATAACTCGACCACTCACCCGATACAACCTCTCCCTCCGCGAGCCTACCATTCTGCGCGTAAGGGTAATTCGTGCTGGCGCGGGTGGCGGCGTAACGGCTGGCGGCACAGGAGTAGGGGTCGGCTCACCGCGCGGTGCCTGGCGGGGTGCCATCTCCTCAACTGAGATACATCTGTTGTACCGGCCCAGATGATCGGAGATCTCGTCAAGGCTCACCGAGGAGAATCGGGTGGCGGAAGGTACCGAGATACTTGGATACATCAAGCCTCCCCTGTCACTCACATCATGAAAGCCACCGAAATTGTGTCCGAGCTCATGCGCGAAGATTCCAGCGTTGGCGGCCTCAACGTACGACTGGGTTATCCCAAAGGTCAGCGCGGGTGCGGCGCATACAGTTCCTATGTACGCGATACCGATCACGCTCCCATCTAAATTTTTACCTGTGAAGAGGTGCTTCACATCGACCTTGTCATGAAAGTTCGAGCTGCCATCGCCAAGGTTGTCTTTATTGTCGGGGTTACCGGTAAACGCTCGCAACAACGAGTTAGGGTCTGTCATCGTGTAGGGAGAGCTCTCGGTGTACACATGCTGCTTAACCAAGCGGAAGCGGATGCCCAGCTGCGCGTCGTAAATGGCCTCGGCGGTATTGATAATACCGGCGATGACGGCGTTACTCGAATCGCCATATTTCGCGTACCATTCAGGATCCGCGTCGGTGCTAATCGTGATCACCTTAGTGGCTTTAGCCTGCTCAGAATTCGTCTCGCCTATCGGCGCTTCCTCGGAGGGAATCGGTAGAACGGTATGGTCGTGATCCTCAGAGTCCGCGTGTCCTACGGCCTGAGCCATGCTGACTGAACCTACAGCCGAACCACAGGCACCACGATAGAAGGCGTGCGCGGGAATACTCGATACTCGGGCGGAGACCCGAATCGATCCGTTCAATAAAACCCTGACGGTGTATATCCTCTGCCGACTGCGACGAGAACCGGTCGCTCGTCCTGGAATCGTGATCCTCAACTCATTTTTGATGATCGATGCCGCGGTTCTATACACACGACGCCCCTTCCGGATAGTCCCCCCGCCAACAGCGACCTTCCCTCTGAGCAACACGGGCTCCAAAGGATCGAGGTACTTCGCTCCACTTTTCTCAACTGTCGCGGTCCACGTCTTGTTGCGGCGCAGATTGAACCGAGCGTCAATTCTTCCAAGATTCGCTATTTTTCCTGACACTTTTACTGATGGGATGGCATCAAAGGTTCTTGAAGATGATGAGCGAACCCCAATCCGGTGTAACCCGCTGAGCTCGAGCTCGGCTCGATACGGCGTGGTCGCCGCGCTCGCCGAGAGGGGAGTCAACATCGATAAAACCAAAGCAAAAACCACAGAGAACTGCTGGGTTGCACAGCCACTTCTCATATCCTTCTCCACTCTTCTGTAGGCATCCATTCCCACGGCGGAAAACGCATGAACGTTTTCTTTTACGATGCCCCGCGGAGAAGGAGGGCTCGAAAATTTTTTCAAAAATTTTACAACCCTTGTGCGAATCCCCTGAGAGCGGCTACATAAGCTAAAGGACTCATAAAGGGTGGCGGATGATACGAGCCACTCCTACCCTTCCCCTCCCTATGAAACATAACCCTCCTCACCCTCTTACGAACCGCGTCAGCCAACTCGCGATGATTTTACTGGTCGCCTCCGGTTGCGCGCGCCCGGCGGTCACAACACTTGAAAAGGCTTTCCGTCCAATAACGATCAAGAATGTTGAGATCGCCGACGATCTAGAACTCGCCGGGCTCGCTGATGCGATCGCTCAACAACGAGAAGCGCTCAAAAACAACGAAGAGATCGAGATGGTTTTCGGTCCGGAGCGTGTTTCACGACGGGAGTATGTGAAAGCCTTGGATGGACTGGCGACGATATTGGCCAGCTCTCGCCCCCAAAGCGCCAAGCTTGAGTACATTCGAGAGAACTTTCGATTTATGGAATGGTATGGAGGCGCAGATTGGGGAGAGATCCTTCTCACCAGTTATTTTGAACCGATCATTCATGGCGACGAAAAGCGCACCCCCCGATTTTCTCAGGCCTTGTACGGGAAACCTGACGACCTGGTTGTGATCGACCTTAAGAAATTCTCCGATCGTTTCAAAGATGAATCCAATCTCCGGGGACGGATACATGAGGGGAAGGTAACGCCCTACTTTTCTCGAGATGAGATCGATGATGGCAACGCCCTTAAGGGCCGCAAGCTTGAACTCTGCTGGGTAGATCCGACCGACGCGTTTTTTCTGCACATCCAGGGTTCAGGAACGGTCAAACTCCCCAATGGTGAGGAACTTTTCATAACCTACTCGGAAAAGAACGGTCGAAAGTATGAGCCCATAGGGAAATACTTAAAAGAGCGTCTCGCGCCACGCCCGGTAACGATGCAGCGAATAGAGGAGGTTGTTAAGGTGATGTCCCCTCAAGAACGCTCCCAGCTTTTCGCGAAAAATCCTAGTTATGTTTTTTTCACCAAATCCAAGCGGCGGGCGATTACCTCTCTTGGGGTCCCAGCGACCCCCGGCCGTACCATAGCGGTTGATTCCAAATTTGCCCCGAAAGGCGCGCTCGCGATTATCACCTTTAACAAACCTCTCGTTGACCAACCGGAGAACGTGGAATCAGGCATGCCACCCACAACGCGAGTCTCCCGATTCGTGCTCGACCAGGACTCGGGCGGCGCGATCACGGGGACGGATCATGTAGACCTCTTTTGGGGACGGGGAGATGAGGCTAAGAAGGTAGCTGGAATACTGCAAGACAAAGCTCGAATCGTTTTCTTGGTGCCTAAAAAATAGGGAAGCGAGCTTATTGTTCCTCTTCGTCCTCAAGACTCGGAACCACGGCACCTGGCGCGATGCCAGCGGGGCCACCTCGAGAACGGGGAACCGCGTTGGGAATAAGACCCGCAAGACTCGGATCACTGGAGGGAAGGGAAGCCGAAGGGCCGCTCGATCCACCGTCAGGGCCTGATGGGATCTCGCGCACGATATCTCGAAGGATATCTCGCGATTCATCTGCCTCTGGCTCAACCTTTTTGGCACTCTCAACCGCTGCCACCTTCTTTGTGACCACCTTGTGCTCATCGCCCACGCCGCGGAGCGCGACGACCGTACCGTCCTTGAAGACAACTCGAGCTCCTCCCTTATAGTTCCACACCAGCTCCCGCTTAACGCCTCGAACGATTCGCTCGTTGGGCTCCCCCCAAGCGGCGAGAACATCACGCAGAGAAGCTCCTACCGTCAGTCGGTCCGCTCGCTGAGCTTGCGCCATGGCGGGAGAAACTCCCGGAGCCGTCCCAAGACAGATACCTGTGATTAAAATCCAACCGATGCCCCTCATGTCGCTTCCTCGCTGGTTTACCCGCCTCTCAGAACTGCGGGAGTCTTCATGCCTTCGACTCACTGTAACATGCTGCCACAAGTCAAAGAGTTGCGATTGTGGTATCGGCAGGCGCTCTCGTATTCCTGAGAACTATTATATTTGACGAGTGCCGTAAAACCGTCACCACGGTAACTGGCTAATCCCCTTCGCTTACGAACGCGGTTTGAGATAAACAGAGAAGGTAGATCCCTGTCCCAAGACGCTTTGAACGTCGACACGTCCTCCGTGGACCTGCGCGATATGCTTTACGATCGCGAGACCCAATCCGGTCCCGCCCATCTGTCGACTACGCCCTTGATCGACCCGATAAAAACGCTCGAAGAGACGGGGAAGATGCGCGGCCTCGATGCCAGGACCGGTATCGGTTACCATGCAGCGCACATACTCACCACTACGCTCGGCTGATATCGAGACCTTTGTCCCCGGATCTGAGTACTTGATCGCGTTGTCGATCAGGTTAACAAACGCCTGTTGCAGTAAGCTTGAATTCACACCAACCCGAATATCGTCCCCTACAGAGGATGTCACTGAGATAGATTTGACAGCCGCGTTCGTCACACACAGATCTACCGCCTCTCGGATGACCTCTGAAAGTTTGTGATTGGTGACGTCGATCCCTCCGTCCTGATCACCCGCCTCTAGGCGAGAGAGCACCAAAAGATCGTTGAAAATGGCGTTTAATCTCTCAGCGTGCTTTTTGATAATTTCGAGGAATTTTTTTTGCGACTCAGGCTCATGCATCGCCCCTTCCAACAGAGTTTCGGTGAATCCTTTAATGGATGTCACGGGAGTTCGAAGCTCATGGGAAACGTTGGCGACAAAATCTCGGCGCACATTCTCAAGTTTATGCACCCGCGTCATATCTCGAAGCACAATCAGCGTGCCCGAAGAGGATCCATCGTCTTGAAAGAGAGGAGACCCATACATATCAAGGATCATCTCCGGATCCTGCCTCACCACGACGGTGCGAGTAGTGGGAACCATCGAGAACGACGCCTCCTTCATAAATCGCCGAACCTCATCGTGCCTGACGATTTCATCGAGGCTTCGTCCCTCCACATAGGCTTGAGAGATACCAAGGAGCGCTCGAGCCGCCTCATTCACACGCCGAATCTCTCCCTCTGAGTCGACAGTTACAACCCCCTCCGTCATACTTCGTAAGATCGCGTCTTGTTCACCGCTAAGTCGCGAAAGCGCCTGCACCCGCCCTTGGAGCTGAACGGCCATTTCATTCAACCCCTCAGTCAAAGCGCGAAGTCTCCTCCGGCGAGGCACCTCCATCAGCTTCTCAAAGCTTCCCTCGGTGAAGCGCGCGGTTGCATCTTCGACATGCCTCAGCGCCTCCTCAGACCGGTAGGAAAGCCATAGGCCGCCACCAACCGCGATACCGATAGACATAATCGAGGCTGCCACAGAGGCGCGCGGAACCTCGGGACTGAGGAGGAGTTCAAGAAGAAGCGGCACGGAAGCGATCAAAGCGATTCCGCCTCCCCACACCACAAACCGACTGTATCCCACGATATTCATCGGCTCTACTCTACAAAGACTCTGGAATGAGAGCTAGAGCTAGCCTTTAAAGCGATAGCCGACCCCTCGGACCGTCTCGATTAACGCTCCTATCTCTCCAAGTTTCTTTCGCAACCCAACCACCTGAACATCAACCGAACGATCAGTCACGGGGTAATCATCGCCGTGCACTCCATCGACGATCTGCGTTCGAGTAAACACAACCCCCGGTTGACGCATCAAGAAGTGCAGGAGCTTGAACTCAGTATTTGTGAGCTCCACCATTTGGTCAAGAACCCACACTTCCCGCCGGGTAGGATCAACTTTGAGTCCCTCTATCTCTACGGGTGCGTCAGCGGCAACGGGTATCGCCCCTACGCGACGAATGACGCTCTTAACTCTGGCCAGGAGAACGCCGGGGCTGAAAGGCTTGGCGACATAGTCATCAGCTCCAAGCTCAAGCCCCGCGACCACATCCTTCTCATCTCCGAGCGCCGATATCATGACAATAGGAGTCTGCGACAACGAGGGATCGGCTTTGACACGCCGGCATACCTCGAGTCCATCGATGCCGGGGAGCATGATATCAAGAACGATTAACAGCGGACTCAGCTCATGCGCGAGTCGCAACGCCTCCTCTCCACTCGCCGCGGTCGCGACGTTATAGCCCCCCTTGGAGAGGTTGTACCGGACGAGTTCCCGGATGTCCTCTTCGTCATCTACCACTAAAATAACATCTTTCATCTTCGGCGTTATCCGCTCTCTACAAGTTACCTGGTACTTCAAAGTCTAGCTCTTTTTGTTCAGGTCGTATGCCGAGAACACCGAACTCATCAAAAATTAACAGAGAAATTCGGTATATCATCAGTGTCCTATACCCTTTGAGGGAACCATAAATAATCCCTTTCAAGCTGCCCCCTACCAGGACTATCCTTCCCTCACCAATTTTTCCCGCCAGGAGGGCGTTGTCATGAGCACAAAAATCGAATGTTTTGAGAGTATCCCGAACGCGCCCAAAGCTGGTGGGCCCTACTCTCCTGTGGTGCGAGCCGGCAACCTAGTATTCCTGTCAGGGCAGGTAGGAATCGATCCCGAGACCTCTCAAATGGTGGGGACGGGCATCCACGAACAGACCGAACAAGTGCTTAAGAATCTCAAGGCGGTTCTCGCTGGCATGGGCCTTACGTTCAAGGACGTGGTAAAGACGGTGATCTTCCTCACCGATATCTCAAATTTTCAAACCGTCAACACGATCTATGCCAATGCGCTTGAGGGGCACAAACCGGCTCGCTCAACGATCGGAGTAGCGGCGCTTCCCGCCGGAGCGATCGTTGAGATCGAGATGATTGCGGTGGCGGGGTAAGATATCGAGTCGAAATAGCCGTTTTCATGTGTGCCCTCTCGGGGAGACCATCCCGGAGGGCCTGTCTCCTGACAGGCCGGAATCTGCGGCGAACGGTTCGTGCATACCCGGCCCGTAAGGATACGGGCCCTCCGGATCGTGCCATATACGATATGAAAGGAACGCTACGGATAACTTGGGAAAACAGATGACCTAGAGGTCGTTGCGGGGTCTACTCCGCGCGGGAGTAGACCCCACTCCGAAGAAGCAAATCAGGGAACTAGAACCAACTACTTAAAACCCTGTCGCGATGCACGAGTAGATACTCTTCACGCAGTGAAGACCTCGCTCACCAATACGACAGAAGTAATTCCTATAGCCGACATGGATCACCTCCTTTC